>URTP01000059.1 GCA_900550835.1 uncultured Collinsella sp.
TGTCGACAGGGATATCGAAGTGGCTGCAGAGGCGCTCAAAACGGCCCAGAGGCCCCGTATCCATACAGGGCTGGGTGTGAGCACCAGTCACCTGCGCGACAAGCTCCATATGACTGAGGAAAGGGCAATTGAGTGAGCGATCCATGCCGTCAAACATGCTCGCAAGTTCGTTGACGATGTTGAGTTTTATGCCGAGGATGCCGGCCGCTCCGATCAGGAGTTTCTGGTGCGCATTATCGAGGCGGCCGTAAAGGCCGGTGCCACGGTCGTGAACATCCCCGATACGATGGGCTACAACATGCCGTGGGACTTTGGCGCCCGCATCCGTGACCTGCGCGGGCGCTGCGGGTGCGGCCGGTCAGCGTGCGGTCGACGTGATGGAGTATCGCGAGTACGAGATTGAGCGCATTGCGCGCCAGGCATTTGAGGCGGCGCGCAAACGTCGCGGCAAGGTGACGAGCGTTGATAAGCGCAACGTGCTGGAGACGAGCCGCATGTGGCGCGAGATCGTGCATCGCGTGCAAGACGAGGAGTACTCCGACGTGGAGCTTGAGGACCTGCTCGTCGACAACGCCGCCATGCAGCTCATCAGTCGACCGGCAGACTTTGACGTCGTGGTGACGGAGAACATGTTCGGCGACATCCTGTCCGATAAGGCGGCTCAGATTACCGGATCGCTCGGTATGCTTGCCTCTGCCTCGCTGGATGATGGCGTATCGCTGTTTGGGCCGAGCGCTGGCAGCGCTCCTGACATCGCGGGGCTCGGCGTGGCCAATCCGCTGGCTCAAATCTTGTCGGTGGCGATGCTGCTGACCTACGCGCTCGACATGGGCGAGCAAGCCGCGTGGATCGAGAGCGCCGTGGCGCGCGTGCTCGACGAGGGCTGGCGCACCCATGACATCGCCGATGTCAACACCCCGGCAGATAAGATCCTCGGCACCACGACGATGGGCGACAAGGTCGTCGCCGCGCTGTAGGCGATGCCGATTCAAGCTGTCAAATATCTCAATCTGTAACATCTAAGGGGCAAAATCGTTCCTACCTGTTACAGATTGAGATTTTCGGCTGAGCATCCGTGGTCTGTCTCGATCTGTAACAGCTAACCGATTATTTGGGCCCTACCTGTTACAGATTGAGACAAACCGTTGGGACAGGTCGGACGAGTCAGCAAAACCACCACAAAGGTGCCGGTCCCCTTCGTGGTGGTTTTTAGCGCAACGAGGTGTTCCCAGCCGACCATACGGGCGGCCTTGCGCTCACGCTGCTCGATGACAGCGCATCTTTAGACGCGAAGCGCGGAACCGGGTGCATATACGAGCCGCGTAGCGTTACGAATTCATGGGAATGACCGTATCGCCAATTTGTACGCTTGCAATCTTGTCTGTGTCACAAACTTGCGAGAACGGCCAGGTCTTGTGGACATCAGTGGTGCCGTTATCCAGTTTATTTGCGAAATAGCCGCTGTGGCTGGTTGCGTCCTCAACATGACCGTCTTTGAACGTCACGATGAGGGGTATGTTGCCAACGGCATCCATAGACTCCTCCATGTTTTGAGACATCTTGCCGCTGTTGTTGTCGTGTTCGATGGAACGATCTATGTTGTAGCGGACTGAAACGCCAACGCAGGATACGGTGGCCTCTTGAATCGTCGCCTTGGTGCCGTTAAAGTTGACCGATTTGGGCGCGGGAATCGTAACGGATGTATCTTCGTAATTCAGCTGGAACTTAAGATCCCATGGGCCCGTAAGTATTTTCTTATACTCGGGAAGCTCTTTGCCAGCACGTGGCACAACGAGAGAGTTGATATGCGTGCGGACGGTCCTGCCCATAAGGCCGGGTGATTCAACGCTGAACTGTGCAAAGTATTGAATGCTGGAGTCATTGGGGTTCTTGTCAATGAGCCATGATTGGCCTTGGCCGCCATGCTCGCCATCAACGTATACGTTTCCATCGACACTTCCGGCGATAGTTCCGTTCTCGCCCGGCTCGGAAAGCTTTTTCAGGGCAGCGGGATCGTCGAACGTAAGCGTATAGGCGATGGTAACCATATCCTTGTCGCCCATGATGGCGTCGGCGGTCACGGTGACTCCGTTGTTGGAGCAGCTAGCACCGACGGGCCGGCCAATACGGTCGATGATCTCGGTTTGAGAAGCAGGTCCGTCAAAGATGTCGGAAAGCATGTCAGAAGGAAGCGGCAGGACGCCTGTTGCCATAGCCGTGCCAGCGCCTCCAATGACGATAGCGAGGACTGCCGTTACAGCGGCAATGCGAGCGACTGTTCTTACGGGATGGCGGGCGATGCGCGGCTTGCGTCGCGTGCCATTAAAGTTGCTTTGAGCGGTCGCCGCATCGCTCGAGGCGACGGACTGAGCAATCGAGTTTGCCATGTGCTGCTTCGCATTATCGGTAAACGAAATGTGCTCCAGGGCGTGGCGATAGTCATTCGAATTCGTAGTCATTGTGGTCTCCTTTCAAGGAAAGCCGAAGTGACGCACGTCCGCGGCTAAGGTGCTGGGCGGTTGCAGCTGGCGTCGCGTGAACGGCGTCTGCGATTTCCCTGATGCTCATGCCTGCGTAGTAGTGCAAAAAGATGGCGATGCGCTGTGCTTGAGGCAGGGCCGTGACAGCGGAAAGAATGGCGCAGTCGCGTTGCGCGAATTCTTGCTCGGTATGTGTTACGGGTGCGCAGAAATCGGGGAGCGAATCGAGGTCGACAACCGGGTGATTCGCGTGCGTACGGCCGATATCGCGACATGCGTTCAGTGCGACTCGGATCACCCAAGCACGTTCGTGTTCGAGCGAGTCGAACGGTTGAGTGCGTTGGAGAATCTTGATCAGCGTGTCCTGGCAGATGTCTTGAGCGTCGTCAGCGGATCCAAGGGCCGAATAGCACAATCGAAGGATGAGGTCGGAATACGTGTCGACCAAGCGCTTTGCTTCCCGCTCGATCTGATCGGCATCGCATCGGAGCGTGCTATTGCGGTTACGGCGTGCAGGCATAGTGTCACCTCCAATTGGTCGTGGTGGATATAGGGAAGGCGTCTCGCGAGGTCCCTCTACATACAACACGGTCGAGACTGCATAAGTTGACAAAAAAAGACGGCACGTGAGCGCCGTCCTTACAAAACAATGAGTGTTCTCGTTAATTACACAAGCACCGTGATGGACAGGTCGGACGAGTCAGCAAAACCACCATAAAGGTGCCTATCCCCTTCGTGGTGGTTGTTGGCAGTTACCAGGGGGTTCTGGCGGTTGAAGACTCGATTGCTTCGTGGCGTTTGAGCTCGCGGCGCATGGTTTGCGAGTTGAGCCAAGCGGCCTTCCAACCGCGCGTGGGGTAGCGCGCCTCGTCAATTTCGATCTTGGTATAGCCGCAGGCGTTGACAATCTTCGTTCCGCATGGGTGTTGGCGCTCGCGTTGAAAGTTGGGGCCGTAGCTTTGGTGCACATGCCCGTGAATCATATAGTCGGGACCCCAAGACTCAAGAGCCGCATTAAAGCACTCGAATCCTCGATGCGGCAGGTCGTCCAGGTCGCCCATGCCTGCGACGGGTGCATGGGTAAGTAGAATATCGCATCCGTCTACCAGTGCGATTTTTCGCGATAGCTTGCGCATGCGTTTTGCCATCTCGCGCTCGGTATACATGTTGGCACCGTCTCGATAGCGCATGGAGCCGCCAAGCCCCGCAATGCGGACGCCGCGATACACGTACACGGTGTCTTCGACACAAATACATCCGCCCGGTGCATGACGTGCATAGCGGTCGTCGTGGTTGCCGCGTACGTAGATAAGCGGTTTGTTGATGACCGTGACCAAAAACTCAAGATAGTCCGGATCCAGATCGCCAGCGGACAAAATCAGGTCGACACCCTCAAAGCGCTCCTTGCGAAAGCACTCCCATAGGCATCGCTCTTCGGTATCGGCTATGGCAAGGATCTTCATAGGGCGCGGACTTTCGGCTCATCGTCGAGTTGTGGAATGGTGCCCACCACGTTGTCGGCCAGCCAGTCCATCTCGACGATTTGCGTGCTCGGCAGTGGGGGAAAGCCCTCGATCTGCACCACGCCGTCTTGGCTATGGAGCTCGCCGCCAAATGGATTGATGGAGCCCTCGACGATGCCATTGCGGAGCAGCTGAACAAGCTTGCGCGTCTGATAGGGCAGGCCCGGAGCGTAGCGAATGTCGATGATGCCCGAGCTCATACCATACCAGTAGTTGACGGCACGAACCTGGCTGTCGTCACTGGTCTCATCCCAGGTGCCGTGCAGCAGGCTTCGCACGATAAGCTCGTAGTATCGGCCCCAGTTCCATACCGGCATGGCGATGCCGACGACCTTGCCATCGACCAGGCGGTGGAGTCCGTAGGCCGTAGGGTCTTCGAGCGACTTGGACATGTCAGCGCCGGTCATAACGCTCACGCCTTCGCGGCACATGGCCTCGGCAAGACCGCCGGCGGGCACATCGCCCCAGGTCAGGATAATTTGCGCGCGGGGGTCGAGCAGCGAGGCGCCAATCGCAAAGGCGTTGATCTCGCTAAGCGCGCCCGACGCAAAGACGGACGCGTGGTAACCAATGCGATGGTTGTCCGCCATACTGGCGGCAAGGGCGCCCAGGAGGAACTTGGCCTCGTACATCTTGCCAAAGTACGAACGGACGCTTTGGTGGGGAAGGCCGATAGAGCAGTTGAGAAACCGCACCTGGGGATACTCAACGGCTGCCCTGAGCGTGTATTCCATCAGACGGTGCGAGGTCGAGAAGATGACGTTGTCTCCATGTTTGACAGCCGTTTCCACGGCGGCGTAGAACATGTCCGGATCGTGGCAGTCCTCGAATGCCTCGGTGCGCACGATACCGCCAAAGTGCTCATCGAGATACTGACGCCCTTGGTCGTGCAGGCTGTCCCAGCTCGACGTCGCACAGGGGAACTCATGGATAAAGGCGATGCGCAGGGGGTTGGCCGCCGAGTAGACGGTCTTGCCCATAAAGAAGTTGAGCACGCCGGAGGTGGACTTGGCGGGCGCCTCTTCCTCATCGACGCTCGGCGCTTCGACAAGATCGACCTTATCCTCGTCATTTTTGCCGGCAATGACCAGCTCGCGCCAAATCTTGCACAGGCGGTTTACGACGATGTCCGTCGGCGTATCCAGTAGACGGTCTTGGTTGTACACATTGAGGTAGACGAGCATGGCGTCGGCGGGCGTAATGTCCAGATGGTCGCCGCCGGCGCGCAGGTAGGCGCGTTTAAAGAGTAGGAAGGTGTGGCGCAGGTAATCGACCTTTTTCTGTGGCCACTTTTCGACAAGGTCCTGGCCGAGCATCTTGGCGAGCGTCTCGTAGCTTCCCTCGCGCGAGAACTCGATCTCGTATAGGGGGCAGACGCGCCAAAACGCGCAGAACTCGCCGTACAGGCGACTTTCGACGGAATCCCATGTGCCGGGGTAGAGGCGGGTGACCTTGGCCGAAACCGTCGGGGCGTCCAGGAATTTGAGGACGCTGACGCGCTTGTTGCCCTCCTGGACGTAGAACCGATGCATGAACTCGGTGACGATGATGGGGTCGCGATAGCCCTCGGTCACCTGGATGTCATAGAGGTTGGACCACTTGCGGGCGAACTCGGTGCTAAATGGCAACAGGGGCATAAAGTTGCACGAAAAGGCAGACTGACGACCCTTGGTAACCGTGCCGACGACCATTTCGAGCGGAATGTCCCTTAGGCCGACGCTCTCTCGCTGACCTAAGGGGAGCTGGGCAACGAGGCTATCGAGGTCCGTAAGGTACGGGTGCTCGCTTTGGCTGATGGCGCGACGGCGTCCCTGCTCGCCGCGCTTGCGTGCTTGACGATAGGCCTCTTCCATGGTGTCTACTCCCTTAGTCGTTTAAACAACGATATGAACCATGGTACCACGATGCGAAACTACCACAAAGGTGCCTGTCCCCTTTGTGGTAGTTTAGGCGATGATGGGGGCGATGGCACGAATGCAGGCGTCGGTTGCCGTGAAGGTGGTGCTATCGTCGCTGACGATAAAGATGATTTTGCCCTTGACGCCAAAGTCGCCGATCTCGCTAAAGAGCACGTACGGCTCCTTGTCAAAGCCAGAGATGGGAAGCACCGCGGCCTTGGTGGCGTCGGTAAGCTCATCTGCCAGCGCGTCCAGCGAGGCCCACTTAGACGTGTCCTTTACGGCAACGGGCACGGCCACGCGCCCAAAGGGCATCAGATGCACGAGCGTGTTCTTGGAGATGTTGGAGTTGGGCACAATGATGGTCTGCCCGCAGGCATCCTCGATGGTCGTGTGGCGCCAGGTGATGTCTTGGACCACGCCCGACACGCCGCCGACCTCGATATTGTCGCCGGGCTTGATGATGCCCATGAAGGTCACCTGCATACCGCCGATAAGGTTCGACAGCGTGTCCTGAAAGCCGAGCGAGATGGCGATGCCGCCGACGCCAAGAGCGGCGACGAGGGCGTTTGCATTAATGCCAAAACAGTTGTCGAGGATAAAGCTGCCGCCGATCATCCAGATGACGGCGCGTGTGATGTTGATGAAGATGCTCGATGCTGGGAGCGGGTTATCATCGCGGTTAAGCAGGTGGTGCAGGGTCTTGGATGCCACCTTGGCGGCGATGGCGGTGACTATTACCAAGATGACGGCCCAGATGATGTTGTGGACCCAGCGCTGCTCAAAGAAATGAAGAATCGGTTCAAACAATTCCATGTAGGGAAAACCTCCTAATGATCATTCAACCATGATACCCACCAAAAAGCCCGTCCGATCACATCGGACGGGCCGATAACTTGAGATGGGGTGGCCGCGGTGGCGTAAGCTGGGCCGCCGGCGAGCACGCCGGCAAGGAGTGCGGCGGTCAAGCAAGACGGGGAAGGAGTCTTCTCATGGCAGTTTCCTTAGTTCTTAACCAGTGGTTCCTGCTGACGCTGGATTATCGACATGATATGCGAAAACCGTCGCAAAGGTATCTGTTCCTTTGCGGCGGTTTTGACGTTTGCGCAGATAAAACCTGCCAAAATAAACCTGTCCCTTATTGGCAGGTTTTAGCTCAGCAGCATGCGGTCGTTGGCGAGCTCGCCGCCCGAGACCTCCTCGAACTTCTGCAGCAGGTCGGCGACGGTGAGCGACTTCTTCTCGTCGCCCGCCACGTCGTAGATAACGTGGCCCTCGTGCATCATGATCAGGCGATTGCCCAGACGGATGGCGTCATTCATGTTGTGCGTGACCATGAGCGTGGTCAGGTGGTTCTCGTCGACAATCTCCTCGGTCAGATTGAGCACCTTAGAGGCGGTCTTGGGGTCGAGTGCCGCGGTGTGCTCGTCGAGCAGCAGCAAGCGCGGCTTGGTGAGCGTGGCCATGAGCAGCGTGAGTGCCTGGCGCTGGCCACCCGAAAGCAGGCCGACCTTGGCGTTGAGGCGCGTGTCCAGGCCAAGGTCCAGGCGCTTGAGCAACTCAACGTACTCGTCCTTCTCGGCCTTGGTGACGCCCCACGAAAGGCCGCGACGCTGGCCGCGACGCTTGGCGAGGGCCAAGTTCTCGGCAATCTGCATGTCGGCTGCGGTGCCGCGCATGGGATCCTGGAACACGCGGCCCAGGTACTTGGCGCGCTGCGACTCGCTCAGGCGCGAGATGTCGGTGCCGTCGAGCTCGATAACGCCCGAATCGAGCGGATATACGCCGGCAATCATGTTGAGCAGCGTGGATTTGCCGGCGCCGTTGCCGCCGATCACAGTTACAAAGTCGCCGTCGTTGAGGGTAAGGTCGACGCCGGTGAGCGCGCGCTTCTCGGTGACGGTGCCCTTGTTAAAGGTCTTCTTGACGTGCGAGAGCTTAAGCATCTGCCTCATCTCCCTTCGTGTAGGAGCTGCGGAGCTTATAGCGCTCCCAAACCACGGGCACGCACAGGGCCACGGCGACAATCACAGCAGAGAGCAGTTTCATGTCGTTGGCGTCCATGCCCAGCTGCAGCACGATGGCGCGGATGAGGAAGTACACCACGGAGCCAAAGACGGCGGAGGCCAGACGGACGGAGAACTGCGTGAGACCGCCGGGCAGCAGGCGGCCGAGCACCTCGCCGATGACGATGGCGGCAAGACCGATAACGATGGCGCCGGTGCCCATGCCAATGTCGGCATACTTCTGGCTCTGGCAGATGAGCGCACCCGAAAGGCCAATGAGGGCGTTGGAGAGCACGAGGGCGATCATTTTGGTGGTGTTGGTGTTAACGCCCAGGGCGCGGATCATGTACTCGTTGTTGCCGGTGGCACGCAGTGCCGAGCCGATCTCGGTGCCAAAGAACCAGTACAGGATGGCGACGATGGCCACGGCCAGCACGATGCCTAGGATAATGGCAACAGTGGACTGCGGCAGGCCCGTCATGTTGCTGACGGATGAGAAGATAGTGCCCTTGGCAAGGATGGGCGTGTTGGACTTGCCCATGATGCGCAGGTTGATGGACCACAGACTGATCTGCGTAAGGATTCCGGCGAGGATTGCGGGAATCTCAAAGACGGTGGTCAAGATGCCCGTGACGGCGCCCGCGATGGCGCCGGCGCACATGCCGGCCAGCACGGCGAGCAAGGGGTCGACGTTATTGTTGACGATGAGTACGGCGCAGACACAGCCGCCGAGGGCAAAGCTGCCGTCGCAGGTCATATCGGGGATGTCGAGCAGGCGGAACGTGATAAACACGCCAAGCACCATAATGCCCCAGAGGACGCCCTGCGAAACGGCGCCCTGCAATGCAATGAGCATGCTTCATACCTCCTAGGATAGGGTGGACACGTGATTTTCCATAATAGCGGTACCAATGCATAAAAGAGCTGCGGACGGATGTTTTGTCTCATCCGAAACAAGCAGGGCGAACGCCGGTCTTTAGCGTTCGCCCCAAGGACTCAGATATTGAATAACGCGGCTGTGGCGCGCGTGCGGGCCCTAGACGCGTTACCGCGCATGGCGCTACTCGTCCAGAGCGGAAAGGTCGATGCCTAGGGCCTCGGCCATCTCGTCGTTCTTGACGACGACCAGGTCCTTGCTCGAGAGGTGCTTGATCGGCATATCCTCGGGCTTGGCCTCGCCCTTCAGGATCTTAACGGCCATCTCGCCCGCGGCGTAGCCCAGGTCCTTATAGTTGATGGAGAGGGTGAACAGGCCGCCGGCCATGCACATACCCTCCTCGCCGGTCACGAAGGGGAGCTTATTCTCCTTGCAGATCTGGCCGACCTGCGAAGCGCCCGCGGCGATGGTGTTGTCAGTGGGGGAGTACAGCGCGTCGACCTTGCCCACGGCAGACTCGACGACGGACTGAATCTCGTTGGAGCTCGAGACGGTGAAGTCGGTGTACTCGAGGCCCAGCTTGTCGAGCTCCTTCTTGGCGGCCTTGATCTGGACGTCGGAGTTGGACTCGGCGGTGCAGTAGAGCAGGCCGACCTTTTTAACGTCGGGCAGGACCTTCTGCATCATCTCGAGCTGCTCGGCGACCGGGGTGAGGTCGGAAGCGCCCGTGACGTTGGTGCCGGGCTTGTCGTTGTCCTGGACCAGGCCGGAGGCGGCGTAGTCGGTGATGGCACAGCCCACGATGGGGATATCGGCCGTGGCGCCGGCGGCAGCCTGCGCGGCGGGCGTGGCGATGGCATAAATCAGGCTGACGTTGTCGCCCACAAACTTGTCGGCAATGGACTTACACGTGGACTGGTCGTTCTGAGCGTTCTTCTGGTCGATCTTGACCTTAAGGCCGCTCTCCTTGATGGCCTTGACAAAGCCATCGTTGGCGGCGTCGAGTGCGGAGTGCTCGGTGAGCTGCAGAACGCCGATGGTGTAGTCGGAACCGGCGGCAGCAGAGCCGGAACCGCCGCATCCGGCGAGCGGGGCGAGCGCGAGCAGGCCGGCGGAGACCAGAAGGCTCCTGCGGCTGATGGTGATGTCCTTCATATCATTACCCCCAGTATAAAAATGGCTGGAAACACTGCACTGGGACAAAGTGCAAGTGGGACTATAGTAGCGCTGATGTCCATTTTTACAACAGCCTGGCGGGTTTTTTAATACAGAATCGGATGGGCGGTACGGGTAGTCGAATGGGCGGCGGAGGGTCTTATGCGGCGGAGGAGGCGTCGTCCTCGTCCAGGGCGGCGAAGAGCTTCTTGCCGTCGAGGAGACGTGTGGTGACGTTTCTCATTCGGCCGATCTCTACGGTACGCAACGTGTCATCGGCGCCTCGCGCGTCATAGACCGTTCCCAGCAAATACGAGATGCCGTCTCGTTGCTTGATGGCAAAGGGCCGGAGTGTCATCCGTGCCACTTCGACCTCTCCGCGTGCCGTGACACTCGAAATATCAAAACTCACCGTGGTTCCGTGGTCGATGGCCTGCTCGATGAGCTCGCAGGCATCGATGCGCTTGACGGGCGTGCGTGTGGCCTTGGTGGATTTGTCGCCTGCGCTTGGAGCAGGCTCGGGCGCATCGAGGTAGCCGCGAACGTCGGCACTCGCCATGGCGACCAGGTGCTGCGCCATGCTCTTTCGAATGGCGATGGGCGTGGAGCGGTTGCGCATGACCATGCCGTGGAGCCGGATGATCTCTTCGTCGGTGAGCGGACGGGTCAAGAGTCGATAGCCCACGCCGCGCTTGTACTCAATTTCGTATCCGGCATGGCGAAGTGCGGAGATGGCGGTGTAGATGCTGCGCCGCGCCGCCGAGATGGGCATGCGGGCGGGGTCGTCGGGATGGGCGAGGCGCCGGATCAACTCATCGGAAAGCATGGCCTTGTCCTCGCCGGTGTTTTCGCTTAATAGTTGCAGGATGCGAACGGCGCGATAGGCTGCCATCGAGGCGGCGCCCCTCGTCGTGGTCTCGTAAGTTTCAACAGCGGTTTCGGTCATGGCGCCCACGTCCTTTCCGTTTTGGGTGGCGACGGTATGGAGCCTAGGACGCGGGGCTTTCCCAGGGGTGCAGGACGCCCTGGGCGGTCGGTAGCCGTCGGCAAGCGGCGGGTCGAGTTTTCAACAGCCCTGCCCAACTGACCAAAAACTTGCCAAAAGATTGACGGATGCTGTTGAAAAAAGCGCCCCTCGGCTTGCCGAGAGGCGCTGGCGTGATGCGCTGGAACGTGTTTGGTGGCGCTGTGGCGATTAGAAGTCGGCGTTGCCCACGGTGCGCGGGTGCGGCAGGACGTCGCGGATGTTGCCCACGCCGGTCAGATACATGACCAAGCGCTCGAAGCCCAGACCGTAGCCGGCGTGCTTGCAGGAACCGTAGCGGCGCAGGTCAAGGTAGTACTTGTACTGCTCGGGATTCATGCCCAGGTCCTTGATGCGGGCCTCGAGCAGATCCAGGCGCTCCTCGCGCTGGGAGCCGCCGATAATCTCGCCGATACCCGGCACCAGGCAGTCGGCGGCGGCGACGGTCTTGCCGTCCTCGTTCATGCGCATGTAGAACGCCTTGATCTCGGCCGGGTAGTCGGTTACGAAGGTCGGGCGCTTAAAGTGCTCCTCGGTCAGGAAACGCTCGTGCTCGGTTTGCAGGTCGATGCCCCAGCTCACGGGATAGTCAAACTTGTGACCGGCGGCGACGGCCTGCTCCAGGATTTCGACGGCCTCGGTATA
>URTP01000060.1 GCA_900550835.1 uncultured Collinsella sp.
GTCGCTCGGCCTGTCCGAGAAGCCGGTGAGCTTTAGTCCCAAGGCATACGACACGCGCGTGACCGGCAAGGACAAGGACGGCAACGAGGTGCGTGCCTGCGACGACAAGCGCGTCATCGATCCGGCCCTTAAGGAGAGCGCGCTGCTGACCGGCGTCTTCAACCGCCTGGCCCGCAGCTGCTTCTACGGCGTCGCCATCAAGGAGGGCGACGAGAGCCCCTATCGCAACGGCTGCATCCCCGCCGGTGCCGCCTCCGCCGCCGTGGTCGAGGCTGCCGAGCAGGCCGCCCTTGCCTTTGAGCAGGCCATGTACAAGTTCGAGACGCACCGCGCGCTCGCCGTGTGCGACGACTACCTGCGTGCCGCCAACAAGCGCTGGAGCGATGCCTCCAAGGCCGCCAACAAGCTCGAGGGCGAGCCGGCCAATGCCGCGATGACGCAGGCCCTCGTCGACGCCTTTACCGAGCTGCGCGTGGCGACCGTACTCATGCACGGCATCGTCCCGGCCGGCTGCGAGCTCATCTGCGAGTACTTCGACATCGACCCGGTCGCCTTCTTTAGCTGGGATAACATCTTCGCCTCCACGGACGAGTTTGTGGAGAGCCTGGGCGAGAAGCCCGGCGAGCACCACGTGAAGCCGCTGCCTCCGCGCTTCGACTTCTTCAGCAAGCACGAGAGCCAGTACTAAAGCACGCCAGCAGCGGCGTGCCCGGAAAGTAGTCTATTTGGGACGGGAAGGAAAGACGGATGTCCAAGCCGCGTCGTCGTAAGCAGAAAAAGCAGGTCAAGGCCGAGCTCAAGCTTAGGCAGTTTGCCGCTACCGAGCTTTCCGACCAGCTTGCCGCCCAACACTCCGCCGCCGACCTGCCGCGCTTTATGATCGACACGGTCGCCGGCGCCTATGCCCCCACCGATGCCGAGCTCATGATTGAAGGCTTTGGCGCCGCGGCCACACGCCCGGTCACGCTGCGCGCCAACACGCTCAGGGCAACCGCCGAGGGCATCGCCGCCGCACTCGACGAGGCCGGCATCGCGCACCAAACCGTTACCTGGTATCCGGACGCCTTCATCCTGCCCGAGGCCCAGGTTTCCGACCTGTGGGACCTCGACATCTACCGCGACGGCAAAATCTATCTGCAGAGCCTGTCGTCCATGATGCCGCCTTTGGTGTTGGGCGCCCAGGCCGGCGAGGACATCCTGGACATGTGCGCGGCCCCCGGTGGCAAGACGACGCAGATCGCTGCCCTCACCCAGGGCCAGGCACACCTCACGGCCTGCGAGATGAGCATTCCCCGAGCCGAGAAGCTCGAAGCCAACCTCCATCGCCAAGGCGCCAAAAACGTGCCCGTCATGCGCATCGACGCACGCGAGCTCGACGAATTCTTCCGCTTTGACCGCATCCTGCTCGACGCCCCCTGCACCGGTACGGGCACCGTCATCAGCGGCAACGAGAAGAGTCTGCGCGGCCTCACCGAGCAGTTGCTCGGCAAGTGCGCCCGCTCGCAGCGAGCACTTCTGGATCGCGCCATGGGAGCCCTCAAACCGGGCGGCACGCTCGTCTATTCGACTTGTTCGATCTTGCCGCAGGAAAACGAGGACGCCTTGCAAGAGGCCCTCGACAAGCACATGGACTGCGAGCTTATCCCCCTCGACGGCACGCCGAGCAAAAGCGAAGCACGCCGCGCCCAGGATGCCGGCGAGGAGCCGCGCATCGAGTCCAACGCTCTCACCGAGGCAATCGCCGCGGGTCAGGTATCGGCCATCACCAACGGCATGCCCGGCACGCTCACCATCCCGCCCAGCCGCGACTTTGAGGGCTTCTACATCGCCCTGGTCCGAAAACGCGGCTAGCGCACGGATTCAAAACTCAACAAGCTATTCCCGTGCGCGCTTGTCCTGCTGGTCACGGTGCTGCTTAAGCGCCTCGCGTTCCTTGCGCTCGGCTCTTTTGCCCTTAATGGCCGTAACCACAAAATAGATGACCGCGGCGGCAACGATTGCGCCCACGCATAGGCCAATCGAGCCCAACATTGCTGTGAATTCCATTCCGCGTCACCTCTCTTTTAAACGGGACTTTCAAGATAGCACCTCAATACCCGCCACCACAGCTCCTTCACGTTCGCCGGCCCTTCGGTCTAACGGATGGCACGGCGGGGAAAAATCAACTCGTCAAACGATTTAGCAAGTACAATGCTGCCGGCACCCTGCCGGCCGTCATCACATAGAATCGAGCCTCCATGGATACCCTCAACGACCTAAACGAGCGCGTCGACGCCTTTGTCGGCACCAGCTCCTTCGACACGTCAGTCACGGCAAACGACCAAGCCCCCATCGATGTTCCCGCCGAGGTTCACGAGGACATTGTCGCCTCGGTCGACTTCTCCGAGGTAGAACTTGCAGACGAATTTACCGAGCCCCAGGTGGCCGTAACTCCCAACGGCCTTTTGCCCATGGAGCCGCTGCCCATCGACGGGCGTCTGCGCAAGGCGGCTCTCCGCATGCCCGATGAGATCGAGGAGGCCAGCGGCTTTACGCTCTTCGGTCGTCGCATCAAGTCGCTTATCTACACCACCGACGTCGCGGTCATCCGCAACTCCAACGCCGATGCCGTCTTTGCCGTTTACCCCTTCACGCCACAGCCGGCCATTACGCAGGCGCTGTTGACCGTTGCCGAGTGCCCGGTCTTTGTAGGCGTGGGCGGCGGAACTACGACCGGTAAGCGCTCCGTACAGATGGCAGCCGTCTCCGAGATGCAGGGCGCGGCGGGCTGTGTGGTCAACTCCCCTGCCACTGCCGAAATGATCGAGCACATCACCAACATCGCCGACATCCCCGTCATCGCCACGGTCGTACGTTGCGACGACGATGCTCACGCCAAAGTGCGCGCCGGAGCCAAGATCCTCAACATCGCGGCCGGCAAGAACACGCCCCAGGTCCTGCGCGAGCTGCGCGAGCACTATCCCAACCTGCCGCTCATCGCGCCGGGCGGCAAGACGCCCGAGAGCATTCGTGAAACCATCGCCGCCGGTGCCAACGCCATCATTTGGACGCCGCCTTCGGCCCAGCAGCTGCAGACCGACATGATGCAGCGCTACCGCAAGATGAAGGAAGACGCCACGCCCGTCATCTCGCACGACGATGTACCCATTATCGACCAGGTTGCCGCCGCCGAGGTCAGTCAGGTCGAGAACATGAATCCCGACGTGCCGATTCCCGACGAAGTCATCGAGCGCGTTGCTTCGATCCACGATCATATCGAGGAGCGTCGCGCCAACCGTGGACTCAAGCCCTCGCTGCACGGCTTCTTCTTCCGCGGAAAGAAACGCTAGCAAAACATCTTGGCCCGCCCCACAAACGTGAGGCGGGCCGTTTTCGTTTGAGCGATCATGCGGCGATGTGATGGGGCAAATTAATCCACGCGCTTGTCGCCCATAAAGAAGAGCGCCACCGTACCAGGTCCGGTATGCGAGCCAATCAGAGTACCGATGTTATTAATCTCAATCTTGCCTTTAAGCTGCGGAACCTGTTCCTCAATCAGCGCCGCAACTGCCTCGGCATCCTCGCGGCACGCCGAGTGCGACATGATGCACTTACCCGAATAATCCGCACCGTCCTGCACGTGTGCCATCATGGTCTTAGCCATCTCGGAAATCGCGCGCTTCTTAGTGCGAATCTTCTCACGTGGCGACAGCCCACCTTCGCAATCGACCGTCATAAGCGGGCAAATCTTAAGCGCCGTGCCGATGATCGCGCTCGCAGCCGAAATGCGACCGCCGCGCAGGTAGCTCGACAGATCGGTCGAAAAGAACCAGTGGTGCAGGTTGAGTTTATGCTCCTCAATCCAAGCGGCAGTCTCGTCGAGCGAAGCGCCGCTATCGCGAACGTCGGCGGCACATTCCGCCAGCAGGCCAAAGCCCGAAGACGCCGCCAGCGAATCGATGACGCGAACCTTGCCGCCCTGGGGATAGCGATCCGCGAGCATCTGCGCCGCAACGCAGGCCGATCCATACGTGCCCGAAATACCAGACGACAACGTCAGGTGCAGCACGTCTTTACCCTCGGCAACAAACGGCTCCCAAAACTCCTCGTACTCACCCACGCTCACCTGAGACGTCTTGGGCATGGCGCCCGCGGCAATCTGAGCAAAAAACTTGTCCGGCGTAATCGACTGATACAGATCGTCCGTATAGACAACATCGTCGATCTCGTAATGAAAACACACGACAGGGATATTGCGCGACGCAAAGAACTCACGGGTTCGGTCGGCGGCGGATTCACAGGTCAGGACAAAATCACTCATATGAGGCTCCTTACTCATTGCTGCGCAAATTATCGCACAGTGAGCCTACATACGGTACATATGTCCACTATTTACCAAATCGAAGCAATAATAGCGAACATCTTTACCACCATCGTCTCCACCGGTCCCACGCATAAATAACTGAGAAAACACCTTCTGTCGTCTCCACTCAACCGCCATATCTACCTCAACTAAATCGATTTACCAAACCGTTCAGCCGACAATTCAGCCGCTGGCGCAAAATCGAAACAAAAGCGGCGCATACTGATAAACGTTTGACGCTGTTTATCAGTTTTACCAGCCCCATCGGAAGGTGTTTCATGGTCGCATTCGATCGCAACCCGCAAGACTTCAAGTATCTGCGCCTGCTGTCGAGACAGTTCCCCACCGAACAATCCGCGTTTACCGAAATTATCAACCTCTCGGCCATCCTCAACCTACCCAAGGGCACCGAGCATTTTATGAGCGACGTGCACGGCGAGTACGAAGCCTTTATGCACATCCTCAATAACTGCTCGGGCGTCGTGCGCGAACATGTCGACGAGATCTTTGGCGACACGCTTTCCTTTGACGAAAAGGGCGAGCTGTGCACGCTCATCTACTACCCGCGCGAGAAGATCGAGCTGGTCCGCAGCCAGCACGAGGACTCCCCCACCTGGTACAAGACCATGCTCGACCAACTCATTGTGGTTGCCCGCTCGCTTTCGAGCCGCTATACGCGCTCCAAGGTGCGTAAGGCCATCCCGCGCGATTACGCCTACATCATCGACGAGTTGCTGCACACGCATCCAGACGAGAACAACTATCGCGTGCGTTATCACGAGCGCATTATCGAATCCATCTTGGAGACCGCAAGCGCCGACGACTTTATCGAGTCGCTCGCCTCGCTCATCAAGCGCCTCGCCGTCGACCACCTGCACTTGGTGGGCGACATCTTCGACCGCGGTGGCGGCTCGGCCAAGATTATGGACCGCCTGCTCACCTACCATTCGCTCGACATTCAGTGGGGCAACCACGACCTGCTGTGGATGGGCGCCGCCGCCGGAGAGCCCGCCTGCATCGCCACGGTGCTGCGCAACAACCTGCGCTACGACAATTACGAGATCCTTGAGAACGACTACGGCATCTCGCTGCGCGAGCTTGTCGCCTTTGCCGATGCCACCTATACCGCCGGCGAGCCCATCAGCCCGCTGATTAAAGCCATCAACGTCCTGCTCTTTAAGCTCGAGGGCCAGATTATCCAGCGCCACCCCGAGTTCGACATGACCGACCGCCTGCTGCTCGACAAGATCGATCACGACGCCGGCACAGTCACGCTTGCCGACGGCAGCGTGTGGCCGCTCACGACCAACGACTTCCCCACCGTCGACCCGACGGACCCCTACATGCTCACGCCCCAGGAGCAACACATCATCGACAAGCTCGTGTCCGAGTTTGTCACCGCCGATCACCTGCATCGCCATATCGATTTCCTCTACACCCACGGCTCGATGTACAAGGTCACCAACGGCAATCTGCTGTTCCATGGCTGCGTGCCGCTCAACGAGGATGGCACCTTTAGCAGCATGAACTGCCTGGGCACCTGGCACGCAGGCCGCGATTATCTCGATTTTTGCGACCATATCGCCCGCCGAGCCTGGCGCGTCGGCGACCGCGATGCCCTCGACTGGATGTGGTACCTGTGGATCGGCTTTAACTCACCCGCCAGCGGACGCCTGGTGCGTACCTTTGAGCGCGCCTATATCGCCGACAAGAGCACGTGGGTCGAGCCGATGGACCCGTACTTTACGCTTACCAAGTCGCCCTCGGTCTGCGACGACATCATGCGCGAGTTTGGCGTCACTCCCATGGCGTGCTCGCCGACGGGGCACATCATCAACGGCCACACCCCGGTCAAGACCACCAAGGGCGAGCAGCCCATCCGCGCCAACGGTAAGCTGCTGGTCATCGACGGCGGTTTCTGTCGCGCCTACCACCCCAAAACGGGCATCGCCGGCTACACGCTCATCTCGAGCTCGCGAGGATGCCGCCTCAAGTCGCACCAGGCCTTTACCACCGTTGCCGAGGCGCTCACCCGCAACATCGATATCGAAAGCGAGACCAACCGCTTTGACGAGGCCGACCGCCGCCGCATGGTCAGCGATACCGATACCGGCGCCAAGATTCGCAGCCAAATCCAGGACCTGCGCCAGCTGCTCGATGCATATAGAAACGGTGCTATCGAGGAGCGTGCCTAGCTCCACTCGTGGGGATTGGCTAAACTTGCTTGGTTTGTCATCCCCACGGCGCTGCGGCGCCACCCTAAGGCAGGTACCATGCAAAAGCTCCTTGCGCAGATCATGAAGTTTGGCGTCGTCGGTGTCATTGCCACGATCATCGACTTTGGCATTATGAATCTGCTCCACTACGGTCTGGGCCTCAACATCCTAATCGCCAATACCAGCGGCTTTATCGTCTCGCTCATCTTTAACTACCTCGCAAGCATGAAGTACGTGTTTGCGCACAAGGAAGGCATGAGCCGCCGCCGCGAGTTCATTATCTTTGTCGTGCTGTCCGTGATCGGCCTGGCACTCAACGACGGTATCGTGCTGACACTCAACGCCGGTCTGGGGCTCGAGGCCAATATCGCCAAGATCTGCGCCACCGCGCTTGTCATGGTCTACAACTTTGTGACCCGAAAGATCTTCCTGGAGGGCGACGAGACCAAATAGCTCGACACCCCTGCAGCATTACGGCGCCCACGGACGACGCGCGCTCAGCGCAGTATCGTCCGTGGGCGCCGCTCGTTTACGGGCAAATTTTCAACGTTTGCGGATTAGCACTTGATAATTTGGCGAGTTCGTATAGTTCTTGGCAAAGACCTTACGTTTCCCTTGCAAAAGCTCTAAAGTATCCTCTGCTCGATTCATCAACGCATTGGATGTGATTACGTGCGCAAGGCACTGGCACAACCTCATACTAAGCAGTTCCTCAAGTTCGCTGTCGTGGGCCTTATCTCCTTTGGCATCGACTGGGGTATGCTCATTGCGCTCGTCGAGCTGTTCCACCTCGACTTTTTGATGAGCACCACGATCTCGTTCATCACGTCCGTCGTGGTCAACTACTGGCTCAGCATGAAGTACGTGTTCGACCATCGCGAGGGCATGAGCCGCAAGCGCGAGTTCACGATCTTCACCATCCTGTCGGTGATCGGTTTGGGTCTCAACGACCTGTACATGTTTGTGGGCGTCACGTTCTTGAGCATCGGCTACCAAGCCATGAAGGCCATCGCCACGTTCCTCGTCACCTGGTACAACTACTTCAGCCGCCGCTTCTTCCTTGAGGGCGCACGGTCGTAGTCGATTCACTATTTGCTTGAATGTATAACCGGTTGGAATTCCCATTCCAACCGGTTTTTTATTTGTCGAGGTCCCCGGCGACCCAGTCCAATTCGCATGAAAAACGGGCGGCCCGGATGTTTGTCCGAACCGCCCGTTTGGTGCGATATGTCGAGGTCTCTAGCCTGTAACGTAATACCAGACCACGTTGTCGCCGTTGGAGAGAACGTAGTTGCTGCAGGCCGTCATAGGCGTTGTGCCGTTGACGGAGTACATCCAGCCGCTCGTGCCGCCGTACTGTTTCTCGGCCAAACCACCAATCGCGGAGACATACGTGCCGTACGACGAGCCATGTGCGTTGACAGAAAGGCCCAGCGCGCACAGGGCATCGTAGACGGTAGCGCCTTCGTTAAAGGTAAAGGTGCCACCAGAGGACACAGGATTGCCCACAGCGCTCGATGTAACCGAAACCGTCACTGTTACGTAGCTGGACTCCTGCGAGCCGCTCTGGCCGCCCGAGGAGGCGTTTCCACCATTAGAGCTGGAGGCTCCATCAGACGACTGGCCGCCGCCCGAAGAAGCACCGCCAGACACATTGGAAGTATCGCCGGCTCCCGTATTCTGGGCAGCGGATTTATCTCCAGACTTCTTGCCGTCCTGACCATCGGACTTCTTGCTATCCGAGCTTTTATCCGATTCCTTGTTTGAAGACTCGGAATCGTCCTTGGACTCATCTTTTGCGTCATTCGATGACTTGGAATCCTTGGAACTGGCCTCGCCCGAAGTCGTAGTCGAGTCAGACCCCTTGGTGTCCTTGGTGACGACGCTCTCCCCCGTCACGGTCTGAACGATCCAGTCAATGGACCAGGCGCCGCTCTCGGAAGGATGGACGAAGCCCAGCGATATGACAATCAGCGCAACGCACGCGGCAGTCAGAACGCCAAGGAGCGCTTTGCGCCGTGGGGCGGACGCCGCCGAAGCGGCGCCCTGTTGCTTTGCATCGTCGAACTGAATGAACGAGGAATCCGGTTGCTTGGGGTCAGCGTCCTTGGATTTATTGGACACAGCCCTCACCTACCGACGTTTGGTGAACACGAACACGCCGACGATGGCGAGACCGATGACGCCGGCGGCAACGCCAACAATGGCGAGCGGGTTGATGCCAGTCTCCTGCTCGGAGGCACTAGAGGACTTCTTAGCAGTGGTCGTAGAAGCAGCACCCGTATCGGACTTGGAATCGGACTTCTTGTCGGACTTGCTGTCCTTCTTGCCAGACTTCTTGTCAGACTTCTTCTCGTCCTTCTTATCGGACTTATCGGAGTCTTTCTTGTCGGACTTGCTGTCCTTGGTCTCGGTCTTGGTCGACACCGTCGTCTTGGTCACCGGCTTCTTGCCCGGAGCAATAGCGCCGCCCTTCGAGCCGGAGCCAGAACCCGCGCCAGCGCCAGCACCGGAACCGTTGCCAGCGCCGCCGTTGCCACCATTAGTGCCAGAACCGCCATTACCGCCAGGGTTAACGGCATTCTTGGTCCACTTGGCATACAACGTCAGGTCGGCCGTCACCGGCGTGCTAAAGTCATACGCCTGCGTGTAAGCCTCATCGGTATACCAACCGGCAAAGGTGTAACCCTTGCACTGCGGCTTAGTCGAGGGCTCCGTCGCCACCTTGCCTTCCTTCACGCGTTGAGAATCGGGCATCGCCGCATCCTTACCGTTAGCGTCGAACGTCACGGTATAGCGCTTGACCCTTTGGCCATTACCCTTGACAGCAAACAGCTTGCCCGAGTCATTGACATAGTAGAGCGAGCCATCGGATCCGACCGAAATAGAAGCCATGCAGTACTGCTGGTCGCCCGCCGCGGGCGTATAAAGCAGCTCGGCCTCGTCGTCGCCAATACGGTAGCGATAGATGCCGCCCGGGTTGTTGTTAGACGTAAAGTAGACGTACGTCTCGCCATTCTGGACAGAAACGACCGGCTGCGACTTTACATCACCGCCGCCCGAAGCCCCCTGACGAATATAGCTACCATCTGCCTTGCAAATGGAATAGTCCACGGCAAGTGTCTCGGCATCAATCACTGCAAGCTGGCCGTAGTGATACGTGTACTTGTTCTGATAACCGCCCATAAAGGATTCGGTCGATGCGCCTCCGACCACAATCTTGCCGTTGACCAGCACTGGCGTCGAGGTCGAGCTGCCACCAAACGTCACCTTGCCAAGCTCGGAAAGCGTTCCGTCCGTTCCAACCGAAAGCTTATGCAAAACGCCATCGGCGCTCACGACATAAGCGATCGATCCATCGACCAGCACCGTCGTGCGCACGCGCTCGGCAATCTTGAGCGACGCAACGGTCTTTCCAGTTTCGGGGTCAACCGTGCTCACCGTACCGGAATCATCTGCGATGACGCCATAATTGCCCGAGAACGCCAAGCCGGCCCAGTAGTAGCCCTTGCTGTTCTCGTTCTTATGCTGCCACATAACCTTGCCATCGGAGATGCGCACGCAGAGCAGGTAGCCGTCGCTCGAGTCGGACCAGCTGGCCGATGCCGTCCCAAAGTAGGCAAAGCCGTCACGAACCGTAATGGACGCAAGAGACTGCTGAGCACCATCGGGGCCAGCAGGCAACTCATCGGTTACCCAAACCGTCGCCAGAGCATCAACCGTCAGCGCCTGCAGGCGACCGCTCGAAAGCGGCACGAGTATCACGCCGCCGGTGTATACCATACGCGAGGTCGAATCGATCTTTGCCGCCAAAGGCGATTCGGCAACGGTCTCACCCGTGTCGACATTTTTCTTGAGCAGCTTGGAACCAACGGCCACGTAGAGGTAGTCACCGACCAGTAACGGGTCGGAAATACCCTTGCTCCATTCGTTCGAGCCCTTGAGCTCGCTCACCCATTTTGCCTCAGCGTCCTTCGTGGGTACAGGAGCGTCGGTTACTTTGCCTGCGCTCGTATAACCAGGCCAATCGCTATCCCAGTTAGGGCGTGCGGCACCCGGGTCAACAACAACACTGTCGACGCCGGGCACAGTATCGCCGGGAGCAAAAGCCCAGACGATTTTGTCGCCAGACTTGAGCACGTAATCGCTATCGAGCTGAGACCCAGGAACGCCGTTGACAAAGAACGACCATGCACCCGACAGCTCGGTGCCATCAAGCGGAGATACGAGACTATAGACGCCCCAATAGCCAAATTGGTCGTACATTTTTGACTTTATGCCAAGGGCATCGAAGTAAGCAGCAGAGGCATCCTTAATCGACGTGCCCTTAGCAAACACCTGGGTCGAAGGGCTCGTCCAACGCTGAGCTATCTCGGCCTTTTTGCCAATAATCTCCATCGTGACGGAAACCTGCTCGGGCGCGGGGTCGCCGTACTTCGAGTAGCACCAGACGACGGAGTCGCCGTCCTTGAGCGTGTAGCCGCCCGCACCGGCGTCGGAGGCGCTGCCGTTGACGAACAGCTGCCAGTACGCGCCGGTCGTCGAGTCGTAGCCGAGCTTGCGGCCCTTATCGAAGGGCGACGTGATCGTGTTGAGCGCCCAGCCCCAGGTGCCGTTGGGGTCGTAGTCGGCCTTGAGGCCGGCCTGCTTGAAGAGCTGCTCGGAGAGGTCGGCCGCGGTCGAGCCCTCCTTCAGCGTGATCCGCTGCGCGGCGGCCCAGGTCTGCTGGGCGCCCTTGGCGTCGGTGCCGACGACGGAGCACGTGGCAGAGACATCCTGGCCCTCGGCCTTGGCAGGCTGAGCCTTGGCCTCTCCAGCGGCAGAGACAACGGCGGCGTCCTGCTTCGAGGCATCGGACGTCGATGCAGCCGGCGCCTCATTGCCTGCAGCGCTATCGTCCTCAGTCTTGTCGGTAGGGCCCGAAGCTGTTGCGGCGTCATCTTGCTCGGTAGTGCCTCCATTCGCCACCACGCCGCTCACATTGAGGTCGGCAGCAGGGCTTGTCGCGAACTCACCAGAGCCGTTCTCGGCAGGCGG
>URTP01000061.1 GCA_900550835.1 uncultured Collinsella sp.
CCCGCCAGAGCGGCAATCTGCCTTTCAACTTCGGCGGCATGACCAGAAGGTCAATGCCGCCTTGTTTCAAGGCACCTTGCTCGCTCTGGCGGGTTTTCGCTGTCGTTGCCAAGACATCGGCGCTTCCGTTGTTGTAGGTGGCAGTTAGGTGCACTCATTGGGGACAGACTTAAATGAGTGCCCACAGAATGAGAGTGGATAATCTTCCGTTTTTGGCCTGCTTGGGGGTTCAAAGTGGGAGATTATCCACTCTCATCATTTTGCGGCACTTGGGGACGTTCCTTTTGTGTCGGCACTTTGGGACACTCCTTGTCATTGGTACAAAGCAACCTGTCCCCATTGCGCCAAGCGGCGTGTGCCGTTAAACGGAGGGGGTGTATTCCCGACCCATCGTTTGGGCATACAATGGCTATTGTCTTGCTGCGGTGAAGGTCTGTCCGCTCCGCAGCTTTTTTCTACAGTTAAAGGAGTATGTATGTCCGTTGAGGTCATGAGGTCTGTGATCGAGGCCGCTGAGGGTCGCGTGTCCGTCGACACGCTGTTTACCAATGCGCAGATTGTCGACGTGTACGGTCAGCGCGTGGCGCCCGGTAGCGTTGCCGTCAAGGACGGTCTGATCGTCGGCGTGCTCTACGACGGTCGTGACGATGCCGCCGGTACCTATGAGGCTGCCGAGGTTATCGACTGCCAGGGTCGCTATCTCGCCCCCGGCTTTATCGACGGACATCTGCACATTGAGTCCTCGAACATCCGCCCCGCCGAGTATGCGCGCATGGCGGCGACGCGCGGTACTACCACCGCCATTGCCGACAGCCACGAGATCGCCAACGTGGCGGGCCTGGACGGCCTGCACTTTATGATCGAGGACGGTCGCCGCGCGCCCATTTCCATCAAGTACATGATGCCCTCGTGCGTGCCCGCGCTGCCCGATGAGCAAGCGGGCGCTGTGATTACCGCCGCTGACATGCAGGCGTTTTTTGCCGAGCATCCGGGCGATGTTTTTGGCCTGGGCGAGATGATGAACCTGCCGGGTGTCTTTATGGCCGACCCCGAGACCTGTGCTCGCATCGATGCTGCCAACCAGACGCCGTCCAAGCAGGTCGACGGCCATGCACCGCTCATTGCCGGCAAGGACCTTAATGCCTATGCCGCGGCGGGCATTATCGCCGATCACGAGTCGACGATTCCCGAGGAGGCGCTCGATAAACTGTCTCGTGGCATGTACGTGATGCTGCGCGAGGGCACGTGCAGCCATGACCTGGCCAATCTGTCGCCGATGCTGCTGGAGAACCCCGCGCGCGCCCGCCGCTGCTGCTTTGCGACTGACGACCGCGCCCCTTCCGATGCGCTTGCGACTGGCATGATCGACAATGCCTGCCGCGTGGCGATTGAGGCCGGTATCGACCCCGTGGTCGCTATCTCTATGGCGTCTCTCTCCACGGCCGAGGCGTTTGGCCTGGATCACGGCTGCCGCGACCCGCACGAGCTGCGTGGTGCGATTGCCCCGGGCAAGCGTGCCGACCTGCTGGTGCTCAATGACCTGACGTTTGCTACGGCTCCGCATCGAGTATATGCCGCCGGTGCTCTGGTGGCGCAGGACGGCACCTTTGTGGGCGAGATCGCACCCGAGATGGCCGAGGTTGCGGCCCTTGCCGATGAGCTGCGCGCCTCCGTTAAGCTGCCGAAGCTTTCGCTCGACGTGTTTGACTATGCCTTTAAGCCGGGCGAGGCCGTTATCGATGTCATCCCGGGTATGGCTATCACGGGTATGGCTCGCCCCGAGAGCGCCGAGGGCCTGCGCCGCATTATGCTGATCGAGCGCCACGGCCGCGGCGTGTCGCTGCAGGCCGAGGGCGCCGACGGTGACGGCCCCGCGGGTCTGGGCTTGGTTGGCAAGCATATCGGTCGCGGCTGGGTGCGCGGCTTTACCATCACGGGTGGCGCCATTGCCTCCACGATTGGCCACGACTCGCACAACGTGTGCGTGGTGGGCGACAATGCGGCGGATATGATGGCTGCCGTTGAGGCCGTGGGCCAGGGCGGCCACGTGCTGGTGCGCAACGGCGAGGTCGTGGCGCGCATTCCGCTGGCGCTCGGTGGCCTTATGAGCGAGGGCACGGCCGAGGATGTCGCCGCGCAGCACGACGACTTTATGGTCAAGGCGCGCGCCATGGGTATCGAGCCGCCGCTCGACCCCATCATGGGCATCATTTTCCTGCCCCTGCCGGTAATCCCGACGCTCCGCATCCGCCCCGAGGGCATGTTCGACGTCACGACCTTCACCTACGCCGACTAGTCATCGGGGACGTTCTTAAACGACTAGCCGTCGGGGTGGCGTGTCGCCTGACGCCGCGACCGTGAGACCTCTGGCATGTGTGAGCTATTTGCCAGGTCCTTGTAACGTTTACGCCCGCGGAGTCTTATTTGAGCTCCCTTTGGGTACGTTGGAATCGGATACACGTTCGATTCCAACAAGCCCGAAGGGAGCTTTTCTATGTTTAAACTGATTGCATCCGATATGGACGGCACACTGCTTGACGAAAACGGCCAGGTGCCTCCCGAGACCTACGAACTGATTCTGGCGCTACACGAGCATGGCGTGCATTTCGCCGCATCGTCAGGTCGTCGCTACGATCGCCTGTGCGAGTTCTTTGCGCCCGTTCGCGACAAGATGGACTTTGTCGCCGCTAACGGCGCCCAAGTCTACGCCGACGGTAAGATGGTAGACCGTGAGGTGTATTCCCACCTGGCGATTCGAAGGCTCGCCCAAGCCGTCAGGACGTTTCCCAATCTGCATCTTGCGCTCTTTGACCGAACCAAGTCCTTCCTGCTCGATGACGAGTGCAAGTTCGTGCGTGAGGTCGATAAGGACCTTCCCAATGCCGAGCGTATTTGGGAGCTGCCCGATCCCAGCGTAAATATCATCAAAGCGAGTATCTTTTGCGACGACAGTGCGGTTATGGACAGTGCGTACGTGCTACAGCGCGAACTTGGTCAGCTCTTTACTTTTGCGCCTTCGGGCAACGCGTGGATCGATGCCATGCAGCCTGGTGTGTCGAAGGCCTCGGGTATCGCGCAGCTCGCGGAGCATTACGGCATTGGTCGCGACGAGGTCATGGCGTTTGGCGACTCGATGAACGATTACGAGATCATTCGCTTTGTCGGCATGGGCTGCGCGATGGAAAACGCGCGTCCTGCGCTCAAGGCCGTTGCCGATCGTGTGGTGGGGCACAACCGCGACCACGCCGTCCAGCAGGAGCTTCGTCGCGTGCTGGAGGGCCTCGCCTAGACCGGCAGTTGGGTGTTCCCATTATGTCGACAGCCGGGGACGGTCCTTGCACGAACTGCGCGAAGACTGTCCCCAACGACTAGTCGTTTAAGAACGTCCCCAACGACTAGGCGAGGGCGGCCATGATGGTGCGGGCGACGCCGTCGTGGTCATTGTCGAACTCGGTGATGGCGCCGGCAGCCTCGCGGTCCTCGGGCTCGCCGTTGATCATGGCCGTGCCGTGGCCCGCTGCCACAAGCATCGGGATGTCGTTGATGTTGTCGCCGAAGGCCCAAGCATCGGCAAGGGGCTCGTCCAGATGCTCGCACAGCCAGGTCAAGGCAGTTCCCTTGGTGGCGCCCTCGCCCATGACCTCGATATTCATGGCGTACGAACGCGTGACCTCAATGCTTCCGAGCGTGTCGAGCTCAGCCGCGATGGCGTCGCGATCGGCCGGGTCGTGCCAGTACATGGCGATGCGTTCGAGCGTCTCGACCTCGTCGATCTTGCTGTCGATATTCATGTCGATCGGTGTTCGTGTGCGCTTGAGCGAAGCCGCGATGTGGGGGTCGCCGCCGCAGAATTCGTCCAGGCGCGTGTAGAGCGAGCGGGGGAGGAAGCACTGCCCGTCCGCGAAGATATCGAAGGTCACATCGTGGCCGGCGGCAATGCGATGGATGCGGTGGGCAATGCCACGGTCGAGCGGACGGCTCAAGATGCACGTGGCGCGCGAGGCGTCGGTGGGCGTATCCTCGTCGAGCTGCCAGACGCTGGCGCCGTTGGCACAGACCGCGTAGTGCACGGCGGGATGGGCGAGAATGGGCTCAAAGATGCCCGACAGTGGACGTCCCGTGCAGGGAACAAACTCGATGCCACGACGTGCGAGCTCGTCGAGCATCGCCCAGGTGGCATCGCTCATTTGCTTATCGCTCGTCAGCAGCGTTCCATCCATGTCGGAAAACACAATCATTCGATGCAGCCCTTTCTACTGGCATAAAAAGCGTGGCCGAGGGCGGTGATGCCCTGGCCACGCTCGGGTTCTATAACGGTCCGCGTCCTAGCGGTCGGCGAGCGGCTTGTACTTCAGCGGCTCGATAACCGGGCGATACGCGGGACGGATGATGCGGTGCGCGCAGAAGAGCTCTTCCATGCGGTGCGCCGACCAGCCGGCCATGCGGGCAACGGCGAATAGCGGCGTAAAGAGCGTCTCGGGCACGCCGAGCATCTTGTAGATAAAGCCCGTGTACAGGTCGATGTTGGCGCAGATGGGCTTGGTCATGCCGTGGTCGCGCATCACCTGCGGTGCCAGGTGCTCGATGCGCTCGATGAGTGCGAACTCATCGCCCAGGTCCTTCTTGGCGGCAAGCGTGCGCGCGTAACGGCGGCACACCTCGGCACGTGGGTCGCTCAGCGTGTAGACGGCGTGGCCCATACCGTAGATGAGACCCGTGCCGTCGAAGGCCTGCTTATCGAGGATCTTGCCTAGGTAGGCCGCGACCTCGTCCTCGTCCTCCCAATTGGAGACATGCGCGCGGATGTCCTCGTGCATGGACACGACCTTGGCGTTGGCGCCGCCGTGGCGCGGGCCCTTGAGCGAGCCGATAGCCGCGGCGTAGGCGGAATACGGGTCGGTGGCCGAGGAGGACAGCACGCGGCAGGCAAACGTGGAGTTGTTGCCGCCGCCGTGCTCGGCATGCAGCATGAGCATCACGTCGAGCAGCATGGCTTCGTCGCGGGTGAATGCCATACCGCCGCGCAACACCTGCAGGATGGTTTCGGCGGTGGAGAGGCCGGGCGTGGGGTGCGGTACATGAACCTCGGAGCCGCGGCGCTTGGCGACTGAGGCCATATGCGCGAAGGCGGCGATACGGGGGAGACGGGCGAGCATGGAGATGGCGACGTCGATTTCGTGCTCGGGTGTAATGGCGTCGGGCTCGGCATCGAAGGCGTAGAGCAGCAGCACAGCGCGCTGAAGCACATTCATGATGCTCGACGACACCGTGGTCATGGGGAACTCTTTGACGTACTCGTCGCTCAGGTGCCTAAAAGCGCCCAGACGTCCGCAAAAACCGTCGAGCTCCTCTTTGTTGGGCAGCGAGCCCGTGATGAGCAGGTAGGCGACCTCTTCGTAGCCATAGCGATTCTCGGCCTGGGCGTTGTTGACCAAGTCCTCGATGCTGTAGCCGCGCAGCGTAAGCTTGCCCTGGTCGGGCACGACTTTGCCGTCGACCTTGTTGTAGCCGTGCACGTCCGAGATGCGGGTAAGGCCCGCGACCACGCCCGAGCCGTCGGCATTGCGCAGGCCGCGCTTGACGTTATGCTCTACGAACAGGCCCTCGTCGTACGGGGCGGTCGGCAGGCCGTGGTAGAGGTTTTCGCTTTCGGGCGAAATCTGACGGCTCGCCTCGTAATCCAGAACCAGGCGGCTCAGGTGATCGTCGAAGCGGTAGTAGATTTTCTTGGCGTCGTAGGCCATGCGCGCTCCTCTCCGGTCCGCTTTGGGGTCGCGCGCTTGGACGATATGACGTCAAGCTGCCCCGAGCGGCTTGTTCGCTACAGGCGGTACATAAAGTTAAAGACGTCCTCGCGCTGGATGGACACGTTGACGCCCGAAAGCTCGCCGGCCTCGGCCAGCGCCTTCTGCAACTCGGCGAAGTCGAGCTTGGACTCGGCGGTGTCGGCCAGCATGGTCATGGTGAAGATGTCCTCGATAATGGACTGCGTGATGTCGCGGATGTCGACGTTGGCCTCGCCCAGAACACGGGTGACGCCGGCGACGATACCGGGGCGGTTCTTGCCAAGGACGGTGATGACGATGCGGGAGGACGAGATCTCGGCCATGGGAAACCCTTTCGCGTGGTTGCGGCGCGCGGGGGCGCTCCGCTACGGTACAGTGTTCATCATTGTACCTGTCTGGCGCAAAAAAGGCGCGCTCGCTGCGGCGTTACATGCCTGCAACATGAGCGTAAGGGGGAAGGCCGCACGGGGAAGAGCCGTCTGGCGCGTGTCCGGCTCGTGTTGGGTTGATTTCCGATCTCAGCCGAACACATTGAGCGGGCAGGCCGTTCCCGCAGTCAGCCGAACGCCTCCGACGGCTGATTCCGAACTGGAAGCGGAGGGCATCCCCGCCCTTCGGTAGGGGATACCGCTCCGCGGCGCATGCCGCGGGCGGCGCCCCTGTCGGACCACCGTGACCTCAGTTGGGATGGGCCCAGCACTGCCGCGTACTCGGTGAGCTAGAGCCAACTGTTCGTCTTCACGTCGCGTATGGCGATATTTCGGTCGTCCGGCTCGGTGATGCCGTAGCCGAACGCCTGGAGCGTCTCGATGGACTCCTGGATCCTCTGTTGGAACATGGGACCCGGATCGACCCTCGGCCCGAGGTGCCCGCGCCAAAGGCACGGCGTGGCGCGCAGCATGTTATGGATTTTGGAGATGGGCTCGATGTCGGCGTAGACGTTGAGCGTCGCCATGGCGTCCTTGTGGCCGAGGATCGATTGGAGCGCCTTGATATCGCCGCCTTGGCGGATCCACTGCGTTGCGAACGTGTAGCGAAGGCCGTGGAACGTGATCAGCTCGTCGTTGGTGCCCATGAGGCCGTTGGTCTCCGAGAACGTCTTGAACGCCCTGCGGATATAGCTTGTCGTCGCGAAGGTCGCGCCCGGCTCCGACAGGATGTAGCAGTCCCCGATCTCGACCGCCCCGGTAAGGCCGCGCAAGCGCAGCTTTCCGCAGTCGATCTCGTGGGTCTCCTTCAGGAAGGGGGTTAGGCCGACCGGGTCGATGGGGATACCCCTGGCGTCATGGGTCTTGGTGTTCTTGATGAACGAACCCATTCCCTTCGCGTACGCCACCGAGTGTCTGATCGAGATCAGGCCCGTCTCGAAATCCACATCGCACCACCAAGGCCGCAGACCTCGCCGATTCGCATCCCCGTGTGCAGGGCGAGTACGACCGCCCTCTAATCCTCGGCGGACCAATCGAGTCCGAACTCCTTTCGGGCATCCTCTTCGCTCATGACTTCGAGAAGGTCTCCGGGTTGGCAACGAAGGGCGAGGCATAGCTGCTCGAGTGTGTTGAAGCGAATGCCGCGAATATGCCCTTTTTTAATACGGGACAGGTTCACGGGCGTGGTTCCAATCCTTTCGGCAAGTTCGTTCGAGGAAATCTTTCGCTCGGCCATGATCTTGTCGAGGCGAACAATTACGGGCATGGCGTTTCCTTACGCAATCTCGTCGGAGTCGAGGTACAGCTCTCGGGCGTACAAGAAGAGCTGGGAAAGCATGAACAGGACGATGCCGAGAACCAGAGAGGTCCAATCGAATGATGAAGCGATCTCTTGGGCGCCGACGGCCCCCTCGCCGCCAAACATCGAAACGGAGGTTTTGAGTGAGCCGGCGTAGAGGCTGGTGGCAGCTTGAACAACGAAGAGAATGCCGAGCACCTTCAAGCATGTCGCAGACCCTTTCTTGAAGGGGTCTCCGCTCTTGATCGTCCACACGAGAACGGCGCTGAGGATGGTCGTAGCGATACCGATGACGGCAGGGACCAATGTCGAGATCGCAAGGGCTGGATACGCGGGGGAGTCTGCAATTACAGGGTTGTCGAGCACTTCGATTGCTGGCTTTAAGGAGAACGCCACTTGTGCGATGGCGGTGGCGCAAAGGGTCGCAGAGGCTATCGCACATGCGATGCGGAAGGAATGAAGCCGGGGAGTGCGATTGTCGGAACTCATAATAACCTCCGAAGAATTTAAAAAACTCAGGTTACTTTTTAACAGTTTATGTTAAATTGACTTTGCCGGCAAGTAATCACAACATGCTGCAACCGAAACCCCTCTAGATTGGAGAGGATTATGTTCAGTACTGTTAAGTCGTGTAAGCTCTTGGTTTTCCTCGGCCTCGCTCTTTGTCTGTTGCTGCCGGGAGCCCCCGCTTTTGCGGATACCCCGATGCCTCCTTCCCAGGAGAGCAGCCAGTGTGCCCTCGTTGAGCCCCTCGGGTATACGGACGACGTCGTCGATACCTACTGGAGCTACAGCTGTCCTCGCGGCGTAAGCGGGCACAGCATCTCGATGTTCAACATCTCTTACAAGACGATCTCCTACCGAAATGGCTATCGCCGATCCGCGCATCATAGGGAATCCCGCCTCGCTGCAATGTGCTCCTGTGGTGTTCTTGGCACAACTGATAAATGGCAATTTGTCTATAGCACCTACTAGATGCGAGGAAGGGCCGAGCATTTTGTTCGGCCCCTCTGTTCCGACTGGATGAGGTTAAGGTTGGCGATGAATATGCTCAAAATCTCGAAGGCGATCTTTAGGTCGCTTCTCTCCTCCAGGTCGCTCTGTGTTGTCGTTGTTGCGTTGATGGTTCTTTGTGCTCTGCCCGTCTTCAGGAGCGCGGCTGGCATCGACGGACGGGTCGAATACCTCGAGTCGGGAATAACCCGTGTTGAGCAGGAATTGTCAGCATCCTATGCGGATGCGCTTGTGAATGCGGGGGAGGACGGTGTCTATACCTCTTCATCAAGCATGCCCGCGCTTCTGTACCCTCTTGCCGCGGGACGTCTTATCTTGGCACCGCTCTCTCCCCTACTTCCGTTTCTGCAGATATCGGATGGAGAGTACACCTATTATGACGGATCGAAGGAGTACTTGCTATGGGTCGCAACGGCCGTTGCCGTCTCGTTCCTTGCCGCGCGTCTTAACAAACGTGAAAAGCTCATCATCCAGGCACCGATGGGCGAGCTGGGTAGACTTGTTGCATCGAGCGTATGGGCGAGTGTTTTTGCAATGCTTGCCGTCCTCGCCATCAATCTTCCAGGGATAATCGCCGCGCTTGTGAAGAATGGCCCGGGCTCGCCGTTCTATCCGATAGGCTACATTCAATATGCGACTCCGGTTATCAAACCGGCTTGGCTGGTGTTCGCGCAGACGGCCATCTTGCAATTCTTGGTGGCAGCGTTCATCTCGCTTGTCGTTCACCTTGCCGTGAAGATTGCCAATAACCCTACGCTTGGAATCGTGTTCGTATGTGCCCTGATGGGGGTGACGATGGTTCCCGGGTATTACGGAAGATCCATCGCTTTACGTGAGTTCGCCCTGTTGAATCCCCTTACGTATGCGAACACTGAGTTGACCGTCGGCGCCTATAGCCCGTACCCGACAACGCAGATAGTGAATCTGCCTGGACTTTGCTTCGAGCGTGGCGCGATTGCCCTCGTATGCGCAATCGGGATCGAGGTGCTGGCAATTAGCCTGCTTTGCGTTGCTGGAAAGAGCGGCTGCGCGTGCCCGATGTCCCCGATTTGTCTTGAGAGAGGTTCCTTCACTGCATCGAGAACGGCAACTCGTTCGAGCGCTTGTGCCTCCGCCGTTGCATACGTAAGAACGATGGGGAAACTGCTCCTGCGTTCTCCTACCCTCGCCGTATGCGCGATTGCAATGTCGACGACGATGCTGGCCCCGGCTCTGGTCGAGATGTTTCCTGACGCTGATAACGTTTCCGCTGTTCGGTATAGGGATGGGGAGCTCCGTTCAATAGATCGGTATCTAGAGCAGAACGCTGCGAATATGGACGTCGAGGGCAAAGCGGCCCTGGAAGACATGCGGGATGCTCTTTCGGGTTTCGTGTACGCGCCTATGCCTGCGGAGGGGTTTCGAAGCCTTGCGACGTACGAGCGCGCTCGAGGTGAGCTGGGCGCGGCAGATGCGACTCTCCTGCAATCGATCGGAATCGAGCCGGAGACTCCTTCTCGTGCGGAGGCGCGCGCCCTTCTGCTTGAGTCGATCGCGAGCTTGCCGGACCCCAAGGTTTACGAGTTAAGTACGAAGATGCCCCCATTAATCCTCCTTTCGTATCTCCAGGCAGCGCTTCCCTCCTTATTTTTGCTGTTGCCCGTGGTTGTCACATCGCTCGCGTGCACCCACCTGCAGTGTCGTTCCCTTCTGGTTCTCCAGATCCCCGCAACAGCGCATGTGCGTTTTCTGACGGCTGTTGCGCTGGCTCTCCTGCTTGGCTTGGTGCTGCTTTTGGTGTCGATGGTTCCCGCTGTCGTTGTGTCCGTGATTAAGAACGGTGCGGGTGGATCGGAGTATCCCGTCGCTCTCATTCGGGCGGGAGCTTCGACAACGTCCATGGTGGGGGAGGCGGTGTTGTGCAGTATTCCGTTGCTGGTCATGGCATACGGCGTGATTTCCGTCGTCGCTGCGTTGACAGCAGCGATTAGCCGCAACCCCGTTGTCACCGGAATGGTTTGCGCGGTTCTCTTGGTGTTGGGTTCGTTGAGCGCTCATGTTGAAAGCGTGGGCATGGGCGTCGCGCTGCTGGCTCCATTCGCCTCGTTTGATCCCGCTTCCCAGGTGGGGACGATTGGGTTCCTTGGGCGAGGGACGAACGCGATGCCTTTTGGAGAGGTCGTCGGCGCATCGGGCGCTCTGCTGGTGGTCTTGGGCGCCGTATCTCCGTTGATGGTGCGCCTGAGTGTTCCAAAGATCGAAAGGGGATGATCTCGATGATTGACCTTCAAACGCTGACGATCTCTTATGGAAAGAAGGTGCTCGTAGATTCGGTGAACGCTGAGTTTGCCCCGGGTACGGTCTACGGTCTCGTCGCTCCGAACGGGCATGGAAAGACGACGTTGCTGCGTGCGATGGCAGGTTTGCCGGGTCCTCGCGTGGACGGGAGCATCGTTCTGGATGAGGTGCAGGGTACGGGTGCGAGAGAGGTCCGTTCTATGATCTTCTATGCACCTGGTGAGGGGACGCTGCTGTATCCCGGATTGCGTGCGGAAGATCACCTCAAGATGGTTTGCGATATGTGGCCGCATGCTCGCGATATCGAAGAGATAGTGGAACAAACGCAGATAGGCGAGTTCGCGAAGATGAGGATCCGCACTCTGAGCCAGGGCATGAAGCAGCAGCTTACCCTGGCGATTGCGTATGCGACGGGCGCGCGGTACCTTCTATTAGATGAGCCCATGAACGCGCTCGACCCCAGCAGGGTGGACTTGCATTCCGAGATTCTCAGGAAGCTGGCCGATTCTGGTACGTGCATCATCATGTCATCCCACATCTTGGATTCGGTCGATAGGCTGTGCGATGAGATTCTGTTTTTGAAGGATGGGAGGCTCATTAGAAGCATTCCGCAAGATGATGCTGCGCCGAAGTCTCCTGGATCCCATTTCGCAAAGCCTGCCGGACGCGCCGAGGGTGCGCTAAGCACGTATCGGCGACTCTACGAAAAGGGCGGGTAGAAATGCAAGTTAAAAATCTATGTGGTCAATATAATACCGTTGAACCAGCGTATCGATACCGCTCAGCCA
>URTP01000062.1 GCA_900550835.1 uncultured Collinsella sp.
AAGCTACAAGCATTGGCTCGCCTTCTGCTTGTAGCTTTTCCCCATCGAAATCGAAGATCATGATGGCGCAGTTGGGGAGTTTTGTTGGGAGCTCGAAGCCCTCTGGGGCTGCAGCCTTGATGAATTGGCGGCTGGCGCTGCCGTGGCTTACTGCTAGGAGGGTTTCGATGCCCTCGGCGCCCATGAGATTGGTGAGGGTGCCTACCATGCGCTCTTGCAGCGCGCGGCTTCCTTCTCCTCCGAAGGGGATCAGATCCTCGCCGGGATCCCAGACGTCGGTAGGTAGCGCGTCGTGCGGGCCCTCTTCGAAGGAGCCGTAGCAGCGTTCGATGATGCCTTCGCAGGGCTCGGCAGCGGCGTCCGGACCGAGGAGTTCGCATGCGACGAGACTTGCCGTGTCCATGGCTCGGCCTAAGGGTGATGAGATCACTTTGTCGGGGACGACGCCGTTGGCTTTGAGCCACGCGACGGCTGCCTGTGCCTGTTGACGGCCCAGGCTGGTCAGCGGTGAATCGCAGCGGCCCTGGACCAGCTTTTTGACGTTGAATTCCGTCTGGCCGTGGCGGAGTAGATAGAGACGCTTCATGCTCTCCCCTTCTGCTTCAGTTACCTTGCCGGCACAGCCCTACTCGTGGGTATGGCCGACATAGTCCTCGTCGATCGTAATCTTGGCAATCGACTTGGGATATTCCGATTCGACCCGTTGTGCCAGCGCGTGCTTTACGTCTTCGGCACTCATCTGCAGATCCGAGGGTCGCACGCAGTCAAAGATCACGTTGGTGTGCGTAGGGCCCGGCACGCAACGCAGATCGTGAATCGAAAGGCGGCTATCAATCTCCTGGGCCATTGCGTTGATGCGCAGGCGCATGCTCGCCAGCTTGGGGTCATCGGTCACGATGGGATCGTAATGGAGCGTGACGATCATGCCGTCTTCGACCCTAAACGACTGCTCGATGTTATCGAGCGTGTCGTGACTTTCCAGCGGGCTGGCCTCGGCTGCCATCTCGGCATGAGCGCTTGCGAACTTCCTGCCCGGGCCGTAGTCGTGAACCATCAGATCGTGGACGCCCAAAACGCCGGGGTAGCTCATGATCTTGTCTCGAATGTGCTTGACCAGCTTAGGATCGGGCGCCTGGCCCAAAAGCGGGCTCATCGTATCCTGGATGAGTTCAAAGCCGCTCCAGCCAATATAGGCGCCAACGGCAAGGCCGACCCATGCATCTAGATTGATATGCGTCACCTGCGAAACAATCGCGCACGCCAACACGGCGCCCGTGGCAAGGACATCGTTTTTGGAATCCTGAGCGGTCGCACGCAACGTCTCGGACTCAATGCGGTCACCGAGCTTTTGGTTGAGGGCCGCCATCCACAGCTTTACGACCATCGAAAGCACTAGAACTGCCACCAGGGCAAGCGAAAACTCGACAGGTTCCGGGTTGACGATACGCTCAACCGAGGACTTCACCAGTTCGATGCCAATAAGCAGCACGAGCGCCGCCACAACCAGACCCGAGAGATACTCGTAGCGGCCATGTCCGTAAGGATGCTCGGGGTCGGCCGGCTTGCTCGCCAGCCTAAAGCCCAGCACGCTCACGATATTCGAGCTGGCATCGGACAGGTTGTTCATGGCATCCGCCACGATCGAAACCGATCCCGACAGCACGCCAATTACGCCCTTCGCAGCACAAAGCGCAACATTGGCGAGAATACACACCACGCCCGTCAACGTGCCCACGCGCGCACGGTCGCCCTGCGCACGACGAACAATCCACTCAACCATCTATATCCGCCCCCACGGTGCTACCTATATATCTATTGCTCAAACGGATTGTAGTGTAGCCACTTTGCCCCACAGATACAAAAAGGCCGCAGCCCACACGGACCACGGCCTTGGAATGTGGCAAAGGAATCGTCCTTGTGTCGCACAGGTTTACGCTCTTACTTCGGCCACGCTCTTCGCGGTTTCGGGTGAATCGGCTCCGTCTTCTGCCGCCTGCCCCTTCGCCGGCACCACGCCAAAGCAGTAGCTCAGCGCCGCAGACACCGCAAATGCCACACCGCCGGCAGCGCAGCACCACAGCAGGTTCGAGATGCCGCCCGTGGCAAAGCCAATGACCATGAGGACATTCGTCATGCCAATGGTATAGGCCGTAACGTTGCCCACGGCTGCAACAAGGCCTCCGACGGCGCCGCCAATGGCCATGCACGTCAGGCACCTGCCATATTTAAAGCCGCAACCGTACAGCGCCGGCTCGCTTACGCCGCCAAGAACACCCGAGATTGAATAGCCCAGCATGAGCGCCTTCTCGTCCTTATCTGCAACGCGGAGCGACGCGCCAAAGGGCATGCCCCAAACGGCAAACGTTGCCATCGTCGCGGCGATCAGGATGCACGAATCCGTTCCCACACTCATAAACTGCGCGTAGGCAAGCGATAGGACAACGTTGCTGACGCCCGCAATCTTAAGAAACTCCCAACCCGCGGCAAGCCCCATGAGCGTGAGCAGCGACACGATGCCACCGGAATTGCCAAGCATAAACATAAGCTGGCCCAACAGCATGCCAAGATAGCTGCCCGCCGGCGCCGTAATACACAGCGAAACTGGAACCATGACGAGCATGGTCGCAAACGGAACGAACGAAAACGCCACGGCCTTAGGGATAACGCGCTGAAAGAAACACTCCACTCGCCATAGCACGGGCACCGAGATGAGAACCGGAATAACAGTCGTCGTGTAATCGATGATCGGCGCGGGAAGCAGGCCATACACGGAAGTCATCGGTGCCCCCGTCGTCGATGCGGCATCGACGAGCTTAAGCAGATCGGGCGCAATCAATACGCCGCCCAGCATCATGCCCAGCTGCTCCGAGCAACCGAGCTGGCGGGCGGCCGCCCAACCAAGATAGATGGGCAAAAAGTAATAGCCGGCGTTATAGAGCCAACTGTAGAACAGGCGATAGATTTCGGAATCGGCAGACCACAGGCCCAGCATGCCTTCGCCCATAATGACGGCGACGGTGCGGAACAACGCCGCGCAGACAATAAACGGCAGCGCCGACATCATGCTTTTGGACAGATAGTCCACCACGGCCATGGCGTTTGATGAAACCGTCGTTGCAAACGAGGTGTTAGAAACTTGTGGCATGGAACGCCTTTCCCAATGTGACATGCGGACTGTCCCTTTGTCACATCGTGCGGTACTGACCGATTGTGCGGTACTTTTCGTAGCGGAGGTTTGTGAGGGTCGCGTCGTCGAGCCGCCCAAGCGTATCGAAGGCATCAAATGCCGAGGACATGACGGCGCCGGCGATCTCCTCATGCGACAGGCCCCTATCGTCGACAATGCCGTCAATGATGCCGAGCGCCAACAGATCGGGAGCCGTGAGCTTCAGCGCCTCGGCGGCCTCATCCGCACGCTCCGTATCCTTCCACAGGATCGACGCACAGGCCTCGGGGCTCACGACCGAATAGGCCGAGCTCGAGAGCATCAGGATGCGGTCGGCCACGGACAGCGCCAGCGCGCCACCGGAGCCGCCCTCGCCTGTCACCACCGAGACAATCGGCGTCTTAAGGCCGCTCATCTCCGTGAGATTCTGGGCAATCGCCTCGCCCTGGCCGCGCTCCTCGGCACCGATGCCGCAAAACGCGCCCGAAGTATCGACCAGGCACAGAACCGGTCGACCAAACTTTTCGGCTTGGCGCATCAGGCGACGCGCTTTGCGATAGCCCTCGGGATGCGCCATGCCAAAGTTGCGGCGCATACGCTCTTTGGTCGTGGTGCCGCGCTCGATGGCGATGACCGTTACGGGGCGTCCGTCTTTCCAACCAATGCCGGCCACCACAGCGGCGTCGTCGCCAAAGTAACGGTCGCCGTGCAGCTCCACAAATCCATCCAGGCCCAGCGAGATCATCTCGCCTGCCGTGACGCGATCTGCCGAGCGGGTCTGCCTGACAATCTCGAACGCGGTTTTTGGTGCCGACGAGCGCTTGAACAAGTGTCCCAGTTTTTTGCCGCGGTGACCCGTATGCACGATTTCATGCGGTGCCCCCAGGCCGGGCGCGTGCCCTTCGTGCAGTGCCAGCAGCTCGCCTATCGTGAGCGCAATCTCGCCACGCGGAACAACGGCATCGCAAAAGCCGTGCTCCAGCAAAAACTCGGAGCGCTGGAATCCCTTGGGCAGGCGCTTGTGCATGTTCTGCTCGATCACGCGCGGGCCGGCAAATGCCGTCAGGGCATCGGGCTCGGCCAGGATAATGTCGCCCTCCATGGCAAAGCTCGCGGTTACACCTCCGGTCGTGGGATCGGTGAGCACCGTGATATACAGACCGCCCGCCTCGCTGTGGCGCCTAACCGCCGCAGAAATCTTGGCCATCTGCATCAGCGATGTCACGCCCTCTTGCATGCGCGCGCCGCCCGAAACGGTAAAGCCGACAACCGGCAATCCCAGCTCGGTCGCACGCTCAAATGTGCGACAGATCTTCTCGCCCACCACGGAACCCATCGAGCCCATCATAAAGTTGGCGTCCATAAAGAAGAGTGCCGTATCGCAGCCGCAGATCTTGCCCCTGCCGCACACAACGGCATCGCGCTCGCCCGAACGCTCGACCGTGCCCCTGAGCTTATCGGCATAGCCGGGAAACGAGAGGAAGTCCTCCGACGCCAGATTGGCATCCCATTCCTCAAACGTGCCCTCGTCGACCGTCATGCGCATGCGCGCGCGACCGCTCACGCGAAAGTGTTTGCCGCAACGGGGGCACACCTCGAGGTTGTCGTGCAGGCGTGCCTCATCGATCACACGGCGGCACTCCGGACACTTGATAAACACGTGGCGCACGGGAAACTCGGCGCACGACTCGGTCATCGGCCCCTCAAGAACATTGACCGCCTTCGCTTTTCTATTCATCAGCATAGAGATGCCCCATCAGATCGGTGTGATACATGCCCGACAAAAACTCGTCGTTTGCCAGCACGTCGAGCTGAAGCTCGCTATTTTCGCTCACGCCCTCAATCACGAGCTCGCCCAGGGCCGAGCGCATCTTGCGAATGGCACCGTCACGCGTGGGCGCGCACACGATGAGCTTGCCGAGCATGGAGTCGTAGTACGGCGGAACTTTCGCTCCGGTAAACATGGCGGAATCCCAGCGCACGCGCGGACCACCCGGCACACGCAACGCGGTGACCGTTCCGCATGACGGCAGAAAGTCCGGCGTTTCGGCATTGATGCGGCACTCCATGGCGTGGTTGCGCACCGGCATGTCCTCCTGTTCAAAGGGCAGAGGCTGGCCGGCTGCCACGCGCAGCTGCCACTTGACCAAGTCGGTATCGGTCACAAACTCCGTGACCGGATGCTCAACCTGCAGGCGCGTGTTCATTTCCATAAAGTAGAAATTACCGTCATCTGAGTACAAAAACTCAATGGTGCCGGCGCCCTCATAGCCAACGGCACGAGCCAGGTCGCGCGCGGCCTTGTGCATGCGCGCGCGAATATCATCGCGTCCGTCGAGGCACGGCGCGGGGCTCTCCTCGATCAGCTTTTGGTTGCGGCGCTGCACCGAGCACTCGCGCTCGCCGAGCGAAAACACATGGCCCTGCTTATCGGCCATAATCTGTACCTCAACGTGATGCGCCGGCGCAACGAACTTCTCCATGTAGCACTCGCCGTCACCAAAAACGGCCTCGCCCTCGGCACGCGCCTCGATGAACGCCTTTGCCGCATCTTCCACGCGCTCGACCTTGCGAATACCGCGACCGCCGCCGCCGGCACGCGCCTTGATGAGCACGGGACAGCCGATGCGCTCGGCCTCGGCCGTCGCCTCCTCGGGGCTTTTGAGCAAATCGCAGCCCGGCACGATGGGCACGCCCGCGGCAGCGGCCGTTCGACGTGCGGCGTCCTTGTCGCCCATACTGTCGATGACCTCGGCCGAGGGACCGACAAACGCTAGACCGTACTTGTCGCAGTCGCGCACGAAGCTCGCCTTCTCGGAAAAGAAACCGTAGCCAGGATGGATCGCCTTTGCCCCCGACTTCACGGCACAGGTGAGCACAGCATCGTCGTTGAGGTAGCTCTCGGCAAGACGCGGGCCGCCGATGCAATACGCCTCGTCGGCAAGCTGCACGTGCAGCGCGTCCGCATCGGCCGTGGAATAAATGGCGACGGTCTTGATGCCCATATCGCGGCACGCGCGGATAACACGGACCGCGACTTCGCCGCGGTTGGCGATGAGCACTTTGTCGAACATGAAGCCTTCCTTAACTTTCGTGCATGAGTGCAAAAGACATATCGGCGCGGCAGCAAACCTCACCGTTGACGCTCGCGGTACCCGTCGCAAAGCGGAACGGCCCGCGCGCACGCGTGATGGAGCACACCAGATCCACCGTGTCGCCCGGGCGCACCGGACGCTTAAAGCGCACCTTGTCCAGACTCGTGTAGAACGGCGTCGCGCCGCGCGCCTCCTCATCGCCCATCAGCAGTACGCAGCAGTTCTGGGCGAGCATCTCGCACTGAATCACGCCGGGGACGACCGGGTTTCCCGGAAAATGCCCCTGCAAAAAGTACTCGTCGCCCGTAATCGTGATCTTGCCGTGGGCCTCGTCGCCCACCAGCTCGGCTTCGTCGAGCAAAAGCATCGGCTCGCGATGCGGCAACAGCTTCTTGAGCTCTTCTTTGTTCATGGATATCACCTATCCGATCCTCATGAGGCAGCTGCCGAACTCCACGAGGTCGCCGTCGGCCACGCAGATCTCGAGCACCTCACCGTCTGCCTCGGCCGTCACCTCGTTGAGGACCTTCATGGCCTCGATGATGCAGAGGGTCTCGCCGGCCTTGACCTTGGAGCCCACGTGCACAAACGGCTCGTCGCCCGGCGCCGGGGCAGCATAGAAAACGCCGACCATGGGAGCGGTCACCTCGGTGCCCTTAGGCTCCGGCGCGGCGGCAGGTATCTGCGCGGCGGGTTCCGGTGCGGCAGGCGCGACTGCGGGAGCTGCAACTGGAGCGGCCATGGCACTCGGCATAGGCATGGGCACGGCAACCGGCTGCGCCGCACTCGCGCGCTCGAGCTCGACCGCGGTGCCATCGGGCTCCTCAACACGCACGCGCGTGAGGCCGCGGTCCTCCATAACATCGGCTATCTCGGCAAGTCTTTTGGAATCCATGCTCTAGCTCCTCGTATATCTACGCAGCGCGATGGCGGCGTTGTGCCCGCCAAAGCCCAGGTTGGTCGAAAGCGCCCAGGTAAGGTCGGCGCGAACCGCTCGATTAGGCGTGTAGTCAAGATCGCAGGCGGGATCGGGCGTGTGGTAGTTAATGGTCGGGGGCACCACGCCCTGCTCGAGCGCCATGGCACAGGCCATGACCTCGATGGCACCCGTAGCACCGATCATGTGGCCGGTCATCGACTTGGTCGACGAGACGTGCGCCGCGCGCGCCGCGTCCTCGCCGAGCGCACGCTTAATGCCCGCCGTCTCGGACGAATCGTTGAGTTTAGTCGAGGTGCCGTGAGCGTTGATGTAGAGGCCCTCGGAAGGCTTAACGTCGCCCTCGGCCACCGCCAGCGATATCGCACGGGCAATGCCGGCAGCCTCGGGATCGGGGCTCGTGATGTGATAGGCATCATCGGTGTTGCCGTAGCCCACGACCTCGGCATAAATGTGCGCCCCGCGAGCCAGCGCGTGTTCCATGCTCTCGAGTACCAGCACGCAGGCGCCCTCGCCCATCACAAAACCGTCGCGATTCGCATCGAACGGACGGCATGCCGTCGACGGGTCAGGATTAGTGGTGAGTGCACGGCAGGACGTAAAGCCCGCAACGGCATCGGGGATGATTGCGGCCTCGGTACCGCCGGCGATAATCGCATCGGCATAGCCGTGTTTGATGGCGCGGAACGCCTCGCCCACCGCATGGGCCGAGGTCGCGCAAGCAGTCACGACGGGCAGGGTCGGACCCTTTGCCTTGTGGCGGATTGCGATATTGCCCGATGCCATGTTGGGAATCATCATCGCGATCATGTAGGGGGATGCGCGGCGGGGCCCACGGTCGGCAATCGTGTGGACGTTGTCGACGAGCGTCTGCATGCCGCCCACGCCCGACCCCACGTAGACGCCCAGGCGCTCGCGATCGATGGCGCCTTCGACATCAAAGCTCGCATCGTGCATGGCCTCGTCCGACGCCGCCAGTGCAAACTGAACGCAGGGGTCTAGGTGCTTGGCATCGTGCTTGCCAAAGTAGTCGTTGCCGTCAAAGCCCTTGACCTCGGCCGCCACCTTGACGGCAAACGCATCCGTATCGAAGTGCGTAATCGGGCCGATGCCACAGGTCCCGGCACACATGGCCGCCCAGGTGGCAAGCGCGGTGTTGCCGAGCGGCGATACGGCACCGATGCCGGTGATTGCAACTCTCTGTTCCATCATGGTCTCCTCATCCAAGCCGTTCTTCGGCCCTGGTTTCTACATCGCCATTCCGCCGTCGACGCGCACGACCTCGCCCGTAATGTAAGCAGCCGCATCGCTCGCTAAAAAGCGCACCACGCCGGCCACTTCCTCGGGACGTGCCATGCGCTTAAGGGGAATCTGTTCCTCGGTTGCCGTACGCACCTTCTCCGAGAGCTTTGCCGTCATATCTGTCTCGACAAACCCGGGGGCGACCGCGTTCGCTCGTACGCCACGAGGCGCAAGCTCGCGCGCCACCGCCTTGGTAAGCCCTATCACGCCTGCCTTGGAAGCAGCGTAGTTGGCTTGCCCGGCATTGCCCATCAGGCCCACGACCGAGCTCATGTTGACGACGCAACCGCCGCGCTGGCGCATAAAGGTCTTGGTGAGCGCGCGCGTCATATTGAATGTTCCCTTGAGATTGACATCGAGCACGCGATCGAATGCGTCATCGCCCATGCGCATGAGCAGGCCATCGCGGGTGATGCCGGCGTTGTTGACGAGGATGTCCACGATGCCGACCTCTTTTTCGATCTGCGCCACCATGGCGTTCACCTGCTCCTCGCTGGTCACGTCGCAGACGTAGCCTTTGGCCTCGATGCCCTCGGCCTTGTAGGCGGCCAGGCCTTTGTCCACCAGCTCCTGTTTGATGTCGTTGAAGACGATTTTTGCGCCCTGACGTGCGAAAGCCGTTGCCAGTGCGAATCCGATGCCGTAAGAGGCGCCCGTCACGAGCGCGACCTTACCTTCCAGTGAAAAGTTTACCATAATTTTGAATTATGAATTTTGAATTATGAATTATTTCAGGTCCGTTATTTTCGAAAAATCCTGGTCGCCGTAGTCGAGGTTCTCGCCGCCCATGCCCCAGATGAAGGTGTAGTTGTGCGTGGCTGCGGCGCTGTGGATCGACCATTCGGGCGAGAGCACGGCCTGATCGCCCTTCATCCAGATGTGGCGCGTCTCGTCGACTTCGCCCATGAAGTGGCACACGGCCTGGTCCTCGGGCACTTCGAAATAGAAATAGGCCTCCATGCGGCGCGAGTGCACGTGTGCGGGCATCGTGTTCCACACGCTTCCGGGCAGCAGCTCGGTCATGCCCATCTGCAACTGGCAGGTCGGCAGCACCTGGTTCACGAGCATCTTGTTGATGTTGCGGTCGTTCGACCCTTCGAGCGAACCCATGTGGGCCACCACGGCGTCGGCTTTGGTGACCTTTTTGTCGGGGTAGTTGCGGTGCGCGGTCAGCGAGTTGAAATAGAATTTGGCGGGATTCCCGGCGTCCTTGCTCGCGAAGGTCACCTCGCGGTCGCCCGAACCGAGGTAGAGGGCCTCCTTGTAGCCGAGTTCGAACACGGCGTCGCCGGCCTTCACCACGCCGGGGCCTCCGACGTTGTAGATGCCCATTTCGCGGCGCGTGAGGAAGAACGGAGCCTTCAGCGGGTTGATGGCTTCGAGGCGGAGCGTCTCGGCGACAGGCATGGCGCCTCCGACGACCATGCGGTCGTACATCGAGTAGACCATGTTGACCTCGTCGGCCGTGAATACCTTTTCGATCAGGAAATCGCGGCGCAGACGCGCCGTGTCGTAGCTTTTCGCATCCTCGGGATGCGCCGCATAGCGGATTTCGTAATTGGTTTTCATAGTTATAATTGTTGCATTCGTTGTATTCCGGAACGGCGGGCCGCAGCCTGGAGTTTGACACGGTCGAAATTGGCAAACCAATTCGATCTTTGCAAAGATAATAAAAAATCCGGAATTGGTTACCCAAAACCGGATTTTATTTGCGCAGCTTTGTCCGATTGCGTTTTTTCGCCCCTTCGGTCTGCCTCCGCTGTTTCTGCTAACGGATCGAGTTCATCCTGATGCTCGCCTTCACGAGCGCGATGGCGCGGATGCGCGAGATCTCCACGTCCTTGTCGGCGTGGTGTTGGTTCTGGCTCACGAGCTTCACGTAGCCTGCGCGGTCGGATTTCTGAATGTACTTCACCGTCACGTACTCCTCGCCGTCGATGTCGATCGACAGCAGGTACATGTCGCCCCAGAAGATGTCGTTTATGTCGCGCAGCTGCTTGTACAGCACGATGTCGCCGCTCTTGAGCAGCGGGTACATCGAGTCGCCGACGATATAGATCGCCCCGTCGCATTTCGGGAGGTTGGGAATGTGGATGAAGTTGACGGGCTTGCTCTGCGCCTGGTCGGTGAACAGCGGGACCAGGCCCGCCGTGCCTTCGATCGAGTAGAGGGGGACGCTTTGCAGCGGCAGCGAGGTGTCCGTGCGGTGCATGTAGGCCGTCAGGTCGGGTTCGGCGTTGAACATGTTGCCCTTGCCGGTTTCGAGCCAGTCGGGATTGACGTTCAATTCCTGAACCAATATGTTGCGGTTGCGCGCCGAAAGCCCCGCCTTGCCGGTTTCGATCATCGACAGCGCCGCTTTGCCGATTCCAAGTCGTTGTGCCAGTTGCTCTTGTGTCATGCCGAGCTGCTTGCGTATCAGTTTTACCCGTTCGTTCATCGCTTTGTTATCGGAATTATTTATATAAAATATTTGAACTTTATTGCAGAAAATTCAAATTTTGAACTTATCTTTGTTCTGCAAAGTTAAACAATTTATTCTCTTCTGCAAACTCTTTTGCGAAAAAACGATTAATTATCAATGATGTATTCGGTTTCATCGGAACTTTACCTTGAAGTGGCCGCGCGTCTTGCGGAGGCCATCGGCGGGGGAAGTTACTTTTCAGGCTCGCTCACGTTTCCTTTCGGCGATATGGAGTGCCGGCTCACGGCCTCGGTGATCGTCTACCGGCGGCGCGAGCGGCTCCCCGAGGGCGACCGGGACGCGATTGCGGACCTGGTTCCCGTCTGGTGGGAGTTTCACACCGTCCGCAGCGACGGCGAAGCGCTGAACGACTTCTCGTTTTCCGAGGTGCGCGCGCTCCTCTGACCTGCCGCCGCGCTCCGGC
>URTP01000063.1 GCA_900550835.1 uncultured Collinsella sp.
GTTCCGAGTCACCCGCTTCATCTTGGGGAAGGCGCTCGCCCCGCCCGATCAGCTCAGCTGTATGGCGAAGGCCGGCAATGCTGTCCTCGCCCGCATGCAAGCGCATGCGCGACACGGCGGTCGCAAGCGCCGGATCATCTGCCGCACGATCCAGGGCATCCTTGAGGAGTGCCGCGATCACGCAATCCTGCTCATACAGATCGACGGTAAAGCCCGCGGCTGCCAACAGCAGCGAATCCTCGCCAAAGCCTGCCGTGGCATCAATCGCCCATGGTTGTTCGATGCCTTTTGTGCGCGCGGCCTTCACCAGCAGCTCTTGCTGCAGGCGGCCCTGCTTGAGCCGCGGAAGCATGCGGGCAAAATCGGCACGCAGCTCCATCGTGCCGTCGGTGAGCGTGAGGCCCTCGGACTTCCCGGTCAGCTCAAGCCCCGCGGCCCGAGCAACAGAAAAGGGATCGACGACGCCCATGGACACTCCTTAACAAGCAAAACGGATACGTGAGCGCCGTTTATGCCAGCACCCAAACGTCCGCTATTGTCCCACATGCGACATGGTCCACAGCATCCCAATGCAAAGCACCGCCATCAATCCCGTGCACACGGCAGCAATCACGGAATCACTCATGCGTCTTCCCAACGATCGCGGCTCATCCACTTGCTTGACTCCGTACATCATGGCTCCTCCTTCGGTCCAGCTCTTACCATGGCCTCATCATCGCAGCGCCGCGCATGCGCTGCCATCGATTTGACTTACGTCCAGCTTTCCTTTTTGAAAGGTTGAACCGTGCAGGCAAGAGACGCTTTCAGGCGCATGCATCGCCGCGTTGAACTACAATGTGCTTCACCATATGTGCAGCACATAGGGTGCGCCAGGTTGGCGTACTCGTATCGAAAGGACCAGCCATGAGCTTCACTCGCAAGACTCTCAAAATCCTTGCCCTGATTTATTTTGTTCTGGGCATCGCCAGTCTCGTCATTGGAATCGCCGGCATCGCGACCGGCAAGTTCGAGTCCACCTACGGATCGAACGCCATGCTCGCCGCGGCCGTGATTATCGCCAAGGGCCTCATCGATCTTGCCGCGGGCGTTGCGGGCATCAAGGGCGCCAACAAGCCTTCGCAGGTGGATGGTGCGTTTAAGCTCGGCATCGTCGCCGCAATCGCCACGATTGCGCAGGCCGTGCTCACGCTTCCCGCGTTTGGCGGCGACGCCATCAACTTTGGCGCCTTTGTCATCGTGGTGTACGACCTGTTCTTTATTCAGCAGGCACACGACATTAAGGCCGAGAACAAGGACCGCCTGTAGACTCCCTCCTTCCACTGCCCCCTACATCCAAGCAACCAACAAGGACCGATCGCGCAGCAACGCGGTCGGCCCTTTACATTTGCCCAGATAAAACCTGCCAAAATAAACCTGTCCCTTTTTGGTAGGTTAGTGGCGGTACTCGGCGATGATGAAGTCGATGTCGGTTTGAAGGGTGTCCAGGTTTGCCAGGCGCTCTTTGTCGGCGGGGCGCGTGCGGTAGTAGTACGGCGTCATCTGGAACACCGCCTCGATGTCGGCCTGGGTCTGGAGCGTAATGTTCGCAGACACCCGCTGCGTTCCGACCAACTCGAGCTCGGTAGTCTTCGGCAGCTTCTCGTCGTTGAGATATGGCGTGTCGTAGAGCACCTCCTTGAGCCCAAACAGATGACGGGCACCCGGCACCACGGTGTAGAGCGAGCCCCCGGGCGCCAGCACGCGAGAAAACTCACGCTCGTTAAAGGGAGCAAAGAGCTCGGTCACCATATCAAAGGCGCCATCAGCCACGGGGATATCCTTCATGTTGGCCACAAAATAGGTCGCATCGCCGCGCTTGGCGGCCAGGCGCACCATCTCTTTGCCCAAGTCGAACCCGTAAGCGTCCACGCCCGGCACCGCACCCATGGCGCTGGTGTAGTAGCCCTCGCCGCAGCAAATATCGAGCAAGGTCATGGGGCCGTTCGTAGACGCGGCACGTTCAGACACCCGCTCGCGCACCAGCTCGACCATCGCATCGCGCAACAGCGCATAGTATCCACGGTTCAGAAAGTCACGACGGCTGCGCGCCTGCGACTTGGGATCGCCCATGGAGTCGCCGCTCTTGGACGAGCGCAGCAGATACAGATAGCCCTCGCGCGCACGGTCAAACCGGTGTCCACCCGCACATGCAGCACCGCGCTCGTCGTCCACCAACGGCTCATGGCAAACGGGACACAACAACATGGCAACTCCTTAGCGCGAACAACACAACGCCCACCATTGTCGCACGCCTTCCCCACCTAGTCATAGAAGAGACAAGGAGTGTCCCCAGCTGCCGACAGAAAAGGAACGTCCCTAAGTGCCGGCTGGCTGCATTAGGAGTATCATCGTCTGCGCAAATAAGCACGAAAGAGCATATTAGAGATTGAGAGCGTATGGCAGGCACCGCATCTAAGCACATTGACATGACCACCGGCTCGCTATGGCGCAATATTCCCCTGTTCGCCTTCCCCGTGGCCGCCACGAGCATCTTGGAGCAGCTGTCGAACCTCATCGCCACGGTCATCATCGGTAACTTCTCGGGCGACCAGGGAACCCTCGCCATGGCGGCGGTCGGCTCCAATGTTCCGCTTACCAGTCTTATGCTCAACCTTTTTATTGGCATGTCGCTTGGCTCCAACGTGGTCATCGCCAACGCTATCGGCCGCAACGATCAGAACATGGTCAAACGCGCCGTCCATACCTCGATTTTAATGGCGCTCGTGGGCTTTGTCGTCATCGCACTGGGCGAGATCTTTGCCGAGCCCATGCTCGCTGCGCTCAACGTGCCTGCCGAGACCATGCCGCTCGCCTCGCTCTACCTGCGCGTCTTTTTGCTCAGCATGCCCTCGATCTTGCTCTACAACTTTGAGGCCGCGATCTTCCGCTCCGTCGGCATCACCCGCATGCCGCTGCAGGCGCTCGCCGTGTCCACCGTCCTCAACATTGGCCTGGACCTCATCTTTGTCCCCGTGCTCCACTGGGGCGTCACGGGCGTCGCCATCGCCACCGCCATCGCCTACACCGTCAGCGCCGCCACACTCTTTGTCCACCTGCTCAAGACCGACTCCGTCGTCCGCGTCACCCCACGCGACTTAGGCTTAGACCCCGTCGCCCTCAAGCGCATCGTCAAGATCGGCCTGCCCGCCGGCATCCAAAGCGCTGTCTTTGCCGTCGCCAACATCATCATCCAGTCCGCCATCAACAGCTTGGGCACCGAGGTCATGGCGGCATCAAGCGCCGCCATGAGCTTGGAGTACGTGTGCTACAACCTGCTCAACAGCTTTAGCCAGGCTTGCACCACCTTTGTGGGACAAAACCACGGCGCTCGCCAGATCGACCGCTGCACCAAGACGCTCAAGGTCTGCCTGATCGAAGGCGGTATCGTTGCACTCACCACGATTATCGTTATCGTCGGTCTGGGGCGCGAGATCCTATCGCTCTTTAACAGCGACCCCAACATCGTCTCGATCGGCTACATCCGCGTGTGTTCGATCTTCCCGGCATACGCCTTTAGCATGTTTTACGAAAACATGTCCGGCTACCTGCGCGGCTTTGGCATCTCGCTCATGCCCGCCCTCATCACCATGATCTGCGTCTGCGGCATTCGCTTCTATTGGGTATTCTGCGTGTTCCCGCACTTCCGTACCTTTGCGAACATCATGATGGTCTACCCCATCAGCCTGGGCACCACGGCATTCTTTATGGTCGTGGCGGTATTGCTCTGCCACCCGGCACGCACCTATCACACCGCCCAAGCCAAAGCGACAGCCCGCTAAACACCGCACTCAACGTCACGCCAGTCATTAATTGACAATATGCGAGCTCATATAGTCGATAAAACGCCTCGTGGCGATAGGCATGGTGTCCCAGCTGCGCCAAGCTGCCACCACGTCGCGCGAGGGAGCATGCACGATGGGACGTACGCGGATATCGGCCCGCATGCCCTCGACGGTACGGCGATACAGCATACTTACGCCTAGGCCCTCCTCCACCATCGCCATGATGGTGTAGTCGTCGGTGACCTCACTCGTCACGTGCGGCGACAGCCCGTGCGCCGCGAATGCATCGAGCACCAGGCTCTGCTCGCCCTCATCCAGTAACACAAACGGTTCGGACGCCAGGTCGGCGAGTGTCACCTTTTCCTTTGCCGTCAGCGGATGCGCGGCCGGCAACAATGCTACCAACTCGTCGTGATAGACCACGCGCTTCTCGAGCCCAGCGGTAAATCCGCGCGCCGTAAAACAAAAATCAACCACGCCATCGTGTACCCATTGAGCGTTGCGCGTGTAATCGCCCTGCTTGAGGGTAAAGCGTACGCCCGGGTGCAGCGCACCAAAGTCGCGGATCACGCGTGGCAACACGGTACGACTCACGTTGGTAAATGTCGCAATGCGAATATCAGTCGAGGAGAACCCCAGCAGCTCCTGGCGCTTGCCCTCGAGCTCGGCCTCAGCGGTCACAATCTGGCGCAGGAACGGCAGATATTGTTTACCGTCGCGCGTAAGCGAAACGCCCTGCTTACCGCGCTCGATAAGCGTGGTACCCAGCTCGCGCTCGAGCGCTTTGACGGCCTGGCTCACCGCACTTTGCGTATAGCCCAGTTCGTCGGCCGCGCCCTTAAGACTGCCGCAATCGACCACCATACAAACAATCTGATACCGCGATGCCATCGTGCCTCCACATCGATGTAGCCGTAAAACGTTTTGCCAGGGCTTTTTCTACTAGCATTAGTATTTCTTAATCATACTGAAGATACATTCGCTTTACTACATCCATATCTGGGAGCAGAATCCTTTTTGCGAAACCGTTCTGTAACAAAAGGAGTCCCATGGATCGCAAAAAAGCAATCGCGCTCTCATTTTCCGTTCCCGTCGCATGGGGCTTTTCGTACCCCCTCATGAAGATCGGCATGGACAGCATGAACGCCACGAGCATCGTTGCGCTGCGCTGCATCATCGCCTTTGCAGCTTGCCTTGTGCTCTTTCACAAGCACGCGCTGCGCATCAACCGTGACCTGATGGTTCGCGCCGCCATCATCGGCGCCATCATGGCAACCGAGCTCACCTGCATGTGCCTGGGCTCCAGCCTCACCTCCGCCTCAACCGCTGGCTTTTTGCAGAGCCTGACGGTCGTGATCGTGCCGTTTGCCAACGCCGCCCTGCTGCGTCGCGCCCCCGAGCGCAAGGTACTCATCGGCACCGCCATCGTCACCTGCGGTATGCTGCTGCTCTCGGGTGCCGACTTTACCAGCCTGAATCCCGGCGCGATCATCATGCTGCTCTCGGCCTTTATCTATGCCGGCCACATTATCGTAGCCAAGCGCTTTGTCGAAGAAGTCGATCCGCTGGCCCTGGGTGTTTGGCAGCTGGGCTTCGGCGGCCTGTTCTCGGGCATCGCCGCATTTACCTTTGGCGGCTTTACGCTTCCCAGCACGCCGAGCGAGATCGTCGTTGTCGTCGCACTCGCACTCATCTGCTCTGCCTACGGCTTTATCACCCAGACGCTCGTACAGCCCCACGTGCCCGCCGAGACCACGGGCTTTGCCTTCTCGCTCGAGCCGGTCTGCTCCGCCGTCTTTTCGTTCTTCCTGGTCGGCGAGGTCCTGAGCCCCATCGCCTTCTTTGGCGCCGCCCTCATCCTCACCGGCGTCATGGCGGCAACCGTCGAGCTCCCGCGCCTTCGCTCGCAAGGACACGCTCACATGGCAGGAGCACCCGAGCACGTCTCGTAGGCCCCACTCTTCATACAGCCGCGGCATAAAGGCAACCGGTGCGCCTTTACAATAGATGCCAACAGAGCATCTGCCATAAAGGAGCCCCATGGACACCGCAACTCGCGACCGCAACATAGCAACTTGGTTGGGCGATGCGCCGCAGCCGGTACGGGCAACGACGGACCAGCTGCTCGAGCGCATCGCCCTTTTACGTGCCGAGCAAACCATTTACCCGGCACAAGACGACATCCTCAATGCCCTCGCCTATACGCCGGCCGACCATGTCAAAGTTGTCATTTTGGGTCAAGATCCCTATCACGGACCCAACCAGGCCATGGGGTTATCGTTCTCGGTTCCCGCGACGCAAACCAAGTTGCCGCCGAGCCTGCGCAACATCTATAAGGAACTCAAAGCCGATCTGGACTGCCCCTTTCCTGCCACGGGAGACCTAACCCCATGGGCACAACAGGGCGTCCTGCTCCTTAACACCACGCTCACCGTGCGCAAGCATGCCGCCAATTCGCACGCCAAGCTGGGCTGGAGCACGCTCACCGACTATATTATCGAACGCTGCTGTCAGCTGCCCCAGCCGGTAGTCTTTTTGGCATGGGGTCGCTTTGCCCAGCAGATGGTCGAAGGCAAGCTCGCCGCGACCGGCGCAGGCAAGGCAGCCGGTAAGTTCTGCCTGGCCTCCACACACCCCTCGCCGCTTTCGGCCAACCGTGCCACGGCAGAACTCCCCGCTTTTATGGGGTCGCGCCCCTTCTCGGCATCCAATCGTCTACTCGAACAGCACGGCTCGATCCCCGTCAACTGGACTTGCCTCGGCTAAAAATCGATACATCAAAAACGCGTCCGACGGCTTTCCATCGGACGCGTTTCCTATTCGGGCCAAATAAACTGGGTACGGTCTGCCTCGCCACCGTCAATGAGCAGGCTCTGCCCGGTCATAAACCGGTTGGTCACGCCCACAAAGTAGATCCACTCGGCGATCTCTTGGGCGGTGGCCCAGCGTTTAAGCGGCGTGAGCTCCATAATCTGGTTCCACAGGTGTTCGTCTTCCATCACGCAACGGTTGAGCGGCGTGATAACGCCGCCCGGGTCCACACTGTTGGCGATGGCCTGCGGCGCCAAGCGGTTTGCAAGGTTCTTGGTGTAGGCGATAACGCCGCCCTTGCTGGCAGCATAGGCGGGAAACTCCGATCCCGTATGCCCGCTCGCCGACCCCACATTGACCACGGATGTAATAGCCGGCGCCGGCTTGGCGGCAAGCCCCTCCCCCACAAAGGCGTAGCGCTCGGTCACGTTGATGGTGCCGCACAGGTTGGCGGCAATATCGTCGGCCGAGTCCTGCGTACCAGCAACATTCACGATCACCTGGGGTTCAAGCTCGCCTGGAAACGAGTCCGGCTCGCGGACATCGACGATCAGATGGCGATAGCGCTCGTGCTCGATCGCTGCCGGCAGCAAATCAAAGCCCACGACCTCGTGGCCCTCGTCCAAAAAGCATTGCACGCACGCGGCTCCGATACCGCCCGAAGCGCCCGTGATCAAAACCCGCATACTTGCTCCTTAGGCGGTTGCGTGGCGCTCGAGATACTCGGCGCCCACATTCTCGCGCTCCCAGCCGCGCACGACCTTGTAGCCCACAGGGCTCAGGAAGACCTCGCACAGCAGCTCGGCAACAGCGCCGGTCAGCGAGCACATAAGGACCTGCACCCAGGTCCAACCAAAGAACGTGTGGCTCACCACAATGGCAAAGACCAGGTTGTCGATAAACTGGCCAACGCCTGTAGACACATAGGAGCGGAAGGCAAAGCTCGCAAAGTTATTCTTTTTGAGCATACGGCCGAGCGACTGGTTGAGCGTGGAGTTAACGACGGCAGAGACGAGCATGGCGAGCGAAGATCCAAACACCACGTACCAGGTGCCGCCGATGGTGGCGTTAAGGGCGGTGTTGACCTCGATCATACCCGTGTCGTAGTAGGCGCCCCACATGCCGGGCGTGAGCGAGCATGCCCAAAAGCACAGGCTCACAGCCAGGTTGACCAGCAGTGCGAGGATAGAGATTTTGATGGATGCCTTGGCGCCAAAGCGCTTGCAGATCATGTCCTGGCACAAAAACGAAACCCAGCTCACCACAAAGCCGCAATCGAGTGCCAGATACGGCAGGCTGATGAGCTCTTTGTTGGCCAGCAGGTTCATCATGATAACGCTCACGATAAACAGCGAAACCGTTGCCGCGGGAATGCTCCGCAACAGGACCTTGTAGTCCTCCATGACCTTCTTGATCATTATGTACTCCTTTGGTTTTAGGTTTAACGAGCAGGATATCGGACCCGAACTGCTCGGCCGCCACGGTCTTGAGGCGACGGTGGGTATGATAGCCGCTCACGCGGCGGCAGGCAAGCAAACGGCGCGGCGGCCCCACAGGATCACCGCGCCGGTGCGCTAAAACGTTACGTTGCCGAACTCCGACAGGACAAGGTCGGGGTTGTGGTCGGTAGCCCAGTCCACGTTCCACGGGCTCGTGAACAGCAGCAGTTTGCCGCCGCGCATGTCCTCGACGCGCAGGGTATCGCGCGTGAGCGAAAGGCCCGGAATATCGATGGTGTCGGGGTCGTTTTGGATCCAGCGGATGTCCGTATAGGGCAGCGGCTGGCGACGAACCTCAACACGGTACTCGGCCTTGAGGCGGCGCTCGAGTACCTCAAACTGCAGCACGCCGACCACGCCCACGATGACGCTCTCCATGCCGGCACCCAGCTCGCGGAAGATCTGGATGGCGCCCTCCTGGGCAAGCTCCTCCATGCCCTTCACAAACTGCTTGCGCTTGAGCGTGTCGACCTGCGTAATGCGGGCAAACATCTCGGGGGCAAACGTCGGGATCTGCGGATACTGCACGTGGCGCTTGCCGGAGCACACGGTGTCGCCGATGCTAAAGATACCGGGATCGAACAGGCCCACGATGTCGCCGGCGTACGCCTCGTCCACGATGGCGCGATCGTCGGCCATCATCGAGGTGCCCGTAGCCAGCTTGAGCTTGCGGTTGCCCTGCACATGGAAGGCATCCATGCCGCGCTCGAACTTGCCCGAGCAAATGCGCACAAAGGCAATGCGATCGCGATGGTTCTTGTCCATGTTGGCCTGGATCTTAAACACGAAGCCGCTAAAGTCGTTCTCGGCGGGCGCGACCGGCTCGCTGGTGAGTGTATCGGTATAGGCGCGCGGCGTCGGGGCCAGACGCAGGAACTCTTTAAGGAAGGGCTCCACACCAAAGTTGGTGAGTGCCGAGCCAAAGAACGCCGGGCTCAGCTTGCCGCAGGCCACGGCATCCAGGTCGAGCTCATCGCCGGCACCATCGAGCAGCTCGATATCGTCCATCAGGTTCTTATGGTTCTCCTCGCCGATGAGCTCATCCATGGAAGGATCGCCCAGCTCGGCCTCGACCTCGGCGACCTTCTTGGTGGCGTTGGCGTGGCCGTCGCCCTCAAAGGCAATGACGCGACGGGTCTGACGATCGAACACGCCGCGGAAGTTGCGCCCGCTGCCGATCGGCCAGTTCATGGGATACGTATTGATCCCCAGAACATTCTCGATCTCTTCCATGAGCTCAAAGGGATCGCGAGCCTCGTGGTCGAGCTTGTTCACAAAGGTAAAGATGGGAATATGGCGCAGCGTACAGACCTTAAAGAGCTTTTTGGTCTGGGCCTCGACGCCCTTGGCGCCGTCGATGACCATGACCGCGGCGTCGGCGGCCATAAGGGTACGGTAGGTATCCTCCGAGAAGTCCTGGTGGCCGGGGGTATCGAGGATGTTGACGCAGGCGCCGTTGTAGGTGAACTGCAGCACCGAGGAGGTAACGGAAATACCGCGCTCCTTCTCGATGTCCATCCAGTCCGAGACGGCATGCTTGGCCGAGCTCTTGCCCTTAACCGAGCCGGCAGTCTGGATGCTGCCGGTATAGAGCAGCAGCTTCTCGGTAAGCGTGGTCTTACCGGCGTCCGGGTGGCTGATGATCGCGAATGTGCGGCGCGACGAGATTTCATCCGACAGGCTTGCCATGCGGATCCTTTCTTGCATTGAGTGCATTACGTCGTTGTAACCGCACTATTGTAGCCGCGAAATCCCGCCATAGGGCACCTATCAGGACAAATTCATCAGCTGAGCTCGCTGCGCCGGGCAGCCGCCTCAAGGATTGTCTCGATCTGTAACAGTAAGACGGGTTTCGAGCCTCCACCTGTTACAGATTGAGACAAACGGACAGGCCCGCCGCCACAATCTCAATCTGTAACATCTAGCCGCGCAAATCGACTCTTACCGTTACAGATCAAGACAAATAGGCAGGCGGGCAAATAACATCTCAATCTGTAACAGCAAGCAACCCAAAACGGACCTAGGTGTTACAGATTGAGATTGTTTTGGAGCAAGCGCGGCGCCGGCGGTCTATTCCACATTTAGCTCTTGCGTAACTGTGCATAGTGTATATATACTGTGCTTACCGGTTATATACACGTGTAGCCCAACAGCTAAGGAGCCGCTGTGGACATCATCCTATCCAATTCGAGCGACAAGCCCATCTACGAACAGATATCCTCGCAGGTCAAAGCTCAGATCCTTTCGGGCGCGCTCGCTGCGGGAGCCAAACTCCCCAGCATCCGTGCACTCGCGAGCGATCTTGGCGTGAGCGTCATCACCACCAAGCGCGCCTACGCCGACCTGGAGCAACTCGGCTTTATCTGCACCGTGCAGGGCAAGGGCTGTTTTGTCGCCGAGGGCAACCAAGAACTCTTGCGCGAAAACCAGCTCTGCCATATCGAAGAGCTGCTTGCGAAAGCGGCGAGCCAAGCCGAAGCCTTGGGCGTCACGCGCGACAAGCTGCACGAGATGCTCGACCTCGTAGCCCCCGAAACCATGCAGTAGCCATCTGCAAGAAAGGCTATACCATGCAAAACTTGCTAGAAATCAAAGGCATCTCACGCCGTGTGAGCGACCGTTTTTCGCTACGCGACGTCACGCTCGCCGTGGAGCCTGGCCAGATCGTTGGCTTTGTTGGTGCCAACGGTGCTGGCAAAACAACGACGATTCGAGCCGCGCTCGGGCTTATCAAACTCGATGCCGGCGAGGTGCGCCTGTTTGGGCAGCGCTGTGGCGCCGAGGCGCCCGATGAATCGCAACGCCACCTGCGCTCCCGCGTCGGTCTTGTCCTGGACACGTGTCCTTTCCCCTCCACGCTCAAGGTAGGCCAGATCGAGAGGCTCGTAGGCCCGGCGTACCCCACGTGGAGTAGCGAAACGTTCGCCAGATTTATCGACCGATTTGGCCTTGATCCCAAAGCCAAGGTCAAAGACCTCTCCCGCGGCATGGGCATGAAGCTGCAGCTCGCCTGTGCGCTCAGCCACAATGCCAAGCTGCTCGTTTTGGACGAAGCCACCGCGGGCCTCGATCCCATGGCGCGCGAGGAACTACTCGATGAGCTGCTCGCCTTTGTTTCCGACGGCCAGCGCAGCGTACTGCTCTCGAGC
>URTP01000064.1 GCA_900550835.1 uncultured Collinsella sp.
AGGTGCCGCCTTGCCGCCAAAGATGATGGTGACGGGGTGAGCGGGCTTGTTGCCGTTCTTGATGTCGAGATACTTCCAGATGATGTAGAGCGCGAGCATCTGCTGGCGCTTGTACTCGTGGATGCGCTTGACCTGGACGTCGATGATGGCGTTGGAGGGAATGGTCACGCCCTGCTCGAGCGCCATGAACTGGCGCATGATGGCCTTGGCCTCGACCTTGGTGGCGGCCAGGCGCTCAAGAACGTCCTTGTCGTCGGCGAACTTGGCGAGTTTGCTCAGATCGCCGGTGCTGCGCCAGTCGGTGCCGATTACATCGTCGAGCAGGCTGGCGAGCGCGGGGTTGGCCCCATGGATCCAGCGGCGGAAGGTGATGCCGTTGGTCTTGTTGGAGAACTTCTCGGGATAGATCTCGTAGAACGGATGAAGCTCGGTGTCCTCCAAGATCTTGGTATGGAGGGCGGCTACGCCATTGATGGAGAAGCCAAAGTGGATGTCCATGTGGGCCATGTGGACGGTGTCGTGCTCGTCGATGACGGCGACGCGCGGGTCATCGTGCTCGGCCTTCGCGATCTCATCGAGCTTGACGATAATGTCGGCGATGGCAGGGGAGACCTTCTGCAGGCTGACGAGCGGCCACTTCTCGAGCGCCTCGGCAAGAATCGTGTGGTTAGTGTAGGCGACCATGGAGCGTACGATGGTCACGGCCTCGTCAAACTCGATGCCATGCTCGGTGGTGAGCAAGCGAATGAGCTCGGGGATGACCATGGTGGGGTGCGTGTCGTTAATTTGGACCACGGCGTAGTCGGCCAGATCGTGCAGGTTGCTGCCGCGCTCGATGGCCTCGTCGATCAGGAGCTGGGCGGCGTTGCTCACCATGAAGTATTCCTGGTAGATGCGAAGCAGGCGGCCCTGCTCGTCGGAATCGTCGGGGTAGAGGAACAAGGTGAGGTTCTTGGCGATCTCGGTCTTGTCGAAGTCGATGGAGCTGCCGGGGACCAGGCCGTCGTCGACGCTCGCCAGGTCGAACAGGCGCAGACGGTTCTTGGTGGGCTGGCCGTAACCGGGCACGTCGATGTTGACGAGCTTGGAGGTAACGGCAAAATCACCGAACTCGACGGTGTAGGAGCGGTCGTCGTCGACTAGGATGTCCTGCTCACCGAGCCACTCGTCGGGGACGGCCTTCTGCTGGTTGTCGACAAAGCGCTGACGGAACAGGCCGTAGTGATAGTTGAGGCCCACGCCATCGCCGGTCAAGCCCAGCGTGGCGATGGAATCCAGGAAGCATGCGGCCAGGCGGCCCAGGCCGCCGTTGCCGAGCGACGGCTCGACCTCGAACTCCTCGATCTTGTTGAGGTCGTGGCCTGTGGCGGTGAGCTGGTCCTTAACCTCGTCGTAGATGCCGAGGTCGATCATGTTGTTGATGAGCAGCTTGCCGATCAAAAATTCGGCGGAAATGTAATAGAGCTTTTTCTTGCCGTTGTTGAGCGGGCAGGCGGCGGAGCGCTCCTGCACGAGTTTGACCAGCAGCTTGTAAATGCGACGGTCGTTGAGCTGCTCGAGCGAGGTGCCAAAAGACTGCTCGGCGAGTTCCATGAGGTTAATTTGGGGCATGTTTCCTCCTGTAATGGGTTGATTACATGTCTGCAATTCATAAGAATCCCGCGCGAGGGGATTGGGGTGGCCTCGCGCGGGTAAGCAAGCGCGTCCGCACGGTGGGGAGGGGTCGGGCGCGGTAGCTCCTATTGAGGAAGCTCGATTTCGGCTTCCGACGGGATGCGGAAGTAGGTCTCGGTCCAGTCGGTGAGTTTGTGCTCGAGCTCGCGGGTGATGGCGCCGTCGAGCATGCGCCAGGTCCAGTTGCCGCCCAGCGTGGCAGGGGTGTTGATGCGCGCCTCGTTGCCCAGGTTAAGCAGGTCCTGCATGGTGTAGATGCACGTGTCGCTCACGCTGGCTGCGATGGTTCGGTTGAGCGCGTCGGTGATGGGTTCGCCGGCCTGCTGATGGGTGTACAGGGCTGCCTGCTCGCGCTGACGCGGGGTGGCCGTTCCCTCAAACCAACCGCGCGCCGTCTCGTTGTCGTGGGTGCCCACGTAGGCGACGGTGTTGGCGATGTAGTTGTGCGGCAGGTAGTACGAGTTGGTGCCCTCAAAGGCAAACTGCAGGATCTTCATGCCGGGGAAGCCCGAGTTGTCGCGCATGTCGATGACACCGGGAGTGAGGAAGCCCAAGTCCTCGGCGATGATGGGCAGCGTGCCGAGCTTTTCCTCGAGTGTCTTGAAGAGCTTGAGGCCGGGACCCTGCGTCCACGAACCGTAGGACGAATCGGGCGAGGAGAACGGCACCTCCCAATAGGCCTCGAAGCCGCGGAAGTGATCCAGGCGGATGACGTCGTACATGTCGAGGGCAGCGCGAATGCGGTCCTCCCACCAGGAGAAGCCGCACGCCTCCATGGCGTCCCAGTCGTAGATGGGGTTGCCCCAGTACTGGCCGGTGGCCGAGAACTGGTCGGGCGGCGTGCCGGCGACGCTCACGGGATTGCCGGCGGCGTCGATCTTAAAGAGCTCAGGTGTCGCCCACATCTCGACGGAGTCGCGCGAGACATAGATGGGCAGGTCGCCGATGATGAGAATGTCGCGCTCGTTGGCATAGGCCTTGAGGCGGCTCCACTGGCGATCGAAGAAGTACTGCGTCATCTGGTGGTAGAGCATGCGCGCCGGGTGGTCGGCGCAGACCTTGGCGGAAGCCTCGCCGCGGGTGCGGAGCTCCGCGGGCCACTCCCAAAACGCCTTGAGACCGCACTCCTCTTTGACGGTCATGAACTCACAGTAGGGGATGAGCCAGTCCTCGTTGGCCTGGATAAAGTCATCGAAATCGGCCGGCTTATCGGCGGCAAAGCGCTCGGCGGCGCGGTCGAGAATCTGACGGCGGCCGCCAAAGATAGCACCGTAGTCGACATTGCTGGGGTCGGATCCCAGATACACGCCATCGATATCGCGCTGCTCAAGATACCCTGCTTCGATAAGCTCGGCAAAGTCGATAAAGTTGGGGTTGCCTGCACGGGCCGAGAACGACTGATACGGAGAGTCGCCATAGCTGGTCGTCGTAAGGGGCAGAATCTGCCAGTAATGTTGTTTGCACGAGGCGAGAAAATCGACGAAGTCGTAGGCATTCCAGCCAAAGCCGCCGATTCCGTATGGTCCGGGCAGAGATGAGACGGGCATGAGGACGCCGCTTGCACGCTCCATGAATGCGCTCACCAACCTTCTTGTTGTGGGGTCGGCCTGCCAATGGGTGTGCAGTCCGCCTCCGGTGTTCTGATTCGATACGCCTATTGTAAAACATGTTGTTTAAACATGTACAGGCAAGATAAAAAAGTTGGTCGATTTTCGGCGAATGGCTACATGCCATGAAAAAAGCCCCGACCTCACAACGTGAAATCGGGGCAAGAGCGGTATGTAGGTTTTTGCTACTCGGCGTCGGCGAAGCCGTTGGGGTTGTGGCTCTGCCAGTTCCAGCTATCGCGGCACATGTCCGCGATGTCGTACTGGGCCTTCCAGCCCATCATGCGCTCGGCCTTGGAGGCATCGCACCAGTTGGCGGCGATGTCGCCGGCGCGGCGCTCGCGGATCACGTAGGGCAGCTCCTTGCCACAAGCCTTGGAGAAGGCGGCGACGACCTCGAGTACCGAGGTACCGGTGCCGGTGCCCAGGTTAAAGATCTCGACGCCGGTCTTGCCGTTCATCCAGTTAAGGGCGGCAACGTGACCAGAGGCCAGATCGCACACGTGGATGTAGTCGCGCACACCGGTACCGTCGGGGGTGGGGTAGTCGTTGCCGAAGACCTGGACAGCCTCGAGCTTGCCCACGGCGACCTGGGCGACATAGGGCACCAGGTTGTTGGGGATGCCCTTGGGGTCCTCGCCGATCAGGCCCGACGGATGAGCGCCGATGGGGTTGAAGTAACGGAGCAGCACGACGTCCCACTCGGGGTCGGCGGTGTGGATGTCCATAAGGATCTGCTCAATCATCCACTTGGTCCAACCATAAGGGTTGGTCGCGGGCTTCTTAGGATCCTCCTCGGTGACGGGCGGGTTGTCCGGGTCGCCGTAGACGGTCGAGGAACTCGAGAAGATGATGGACTTGCAGCCATGGTTGCGCATGACGTCGATGAGCACCAGGGTGTTCTCGATGTTGTTGTGGTAGTACTCGACGGGCTTGCTCACCGACTCGCCGACGGCCTTAAAGCCGGCAAAGTGGATGACACGGTCGATCTGATGAGTATCGAAGATCTTGTTCATCGCATCGCGGTCGAGCACGTTGGCCTCGTAGAAGGTGAGGTTCTTGGCGGCCTCGTCGCCCACGATGGTCTTGACGCGGTCGACGGCGACGGCGCTGGAGTTGGAGAGATCATCGACGATGACGACCTGGTAGCCACCCTCGAGCAGCTGAACGACGGTATGCGAGCCGATAAAGCCGGCGCCACCGGTAACGAGGACGCAGGTGTCTTTGGGGTCGAGTGCTTTGGACATGTAGTCTCCTATCGAATCAGGAACACTTCTTCAGGGGAGTATAGCGCAGACAGTTGTTCCAAAAACGTACGCGGCAGGAAAAGCAGAGGATTATGTTAACGTACTCATACAAGAGCTTGCGTACGCATAACCTGATCTTTGGCATTTGCTTACGAGCCGTCGACCTTGCAGTTTCCTGCCGTTCGTGGAAATCGTTGGGACGCGCCATATGTACGCTAATATGTATGAGTTGAGCGACATATAAATAAGCATGTAACGGAGTACATATGTCACCAAACAGCGATCCCATCCTTTCCCAGGAGCTCTCGCGCCGCACTGTCCTCAAGGCCCTGTTCGGCGCCGCTTCTGCGGCAGTTCTTTTTGGCTTGCCCACTCGCGCCCATGCGGCGGAGGCTTCCAAAGAAACCACCGATAAACTGAATGCCGCCCAGGCCCAGCTCGACGAGGTTCAGGCCCAGCTCGACAGCATCGCAAATGAATACGCGGCGCTGGCCAGCAAGAATGCCCAGACCCTCAACGATATCGAGGGCGTACAGGGCCAGATCGACGACACGCAGGCGCAGATTGACGAGAAGAAGGCCGAGCTCAAAAAGAAACGCGGCGATCTTTCCGATCGCGTTGCCGCCAGCTACAAGTCCGGCGGCACGAACATCCTGTCGCTGCTGCTGGCCTCAGGCTCGTTTGAGGAACTCGTCGCCAACGCGCATTACGTTGAGAAGATTAACAAGAGCGACCGCGATGCCATCGAGGATATCCAGACGATTCAGGCTGAGCTCGACGCACAGAAGACCGAGCTCGAAGCACAAAAGGCCGACTTGGAGAAGCTCAAGGACCAGCAGACTGCCCAGATGCAGGACATGCAGGCCAAGCAGCAGGAGGTCCAGACCGTGCTGAACGGTCTTTCCGACGATGTCAAGGAGCTCATGGCTCAGCGCGATTCCGAGATTCTCGCTGCCGCTCAGGCCGAGGAGGCTGCCAGGAAGGCCGCTGCCGCGGCCGCCGCGAACAAGAACAATTCCTACTCGGGTGGTTCGAGCTCGGGCGGTGGATCGTATGCGCCCGGAACTCCGCAGCAGAATGCCGGCTCGGGCAAGCAGCAGGCCGTCGTCAACGCGTGCTACTCCACACCTTCGCCGGGTCAGAACTGGTGCGCGGCGTGGGTTACCAATGTCTTCCGTAACGCCGGCGTTGGCTACTTTGGCGGTAACGCGTGCGATATGTTTAACGCCTGGTGCTATAGCTCCGACCGCTCGGCGCTGCAGGTGGGCATGATCGTTGCCGACTCCTCGCACAGCGGCACGGGTGCTCCGGGTCTTATCTACGGTCATGTGGGTATCTACGTTGGCGGCGGCATCGTTATGAGCAACGAGGGTGCCATTACGTCTAAGTCGCTTGACTCGTTTATTAGCTTCTATGGCACTGGCTCTGGCGTGCGTTGGGGCTGGCTTGGCGGCGTGGTGCTGTCGTAACTGCGGTTTGAAGTAAGTTGGTCCGTGGCTGCCCGAAAGGCATTAGGTTGCCTGCTTGGACAGTCCTGCTCGCACGGAGAGCACATTAAGTGCTCTCCGGCTCGTGCGGAACTTGCGATCAACCTAATGTCTTTCGGGCAGCTATGGACCTCTCGGGTCCAATACGTCACATACCGGACTGGTTTATCTGAATAAATATGGCGAAGGCCCCTTTCGGGGCCTTCTTTGTTAGAGGAATTCGCCTACTCGGTGGACTTCGGGTTCTAGGTCTACTCCGAATTGGTCTTTGACGGTTGTTTGGATGTGGCGGATGAGTTCGTCGACGTCGGCTGCGGTGGCGTGGTCGGCGTTGACGATGAAACCGCAGTGCTTCTCGCTTACCTGCGCACCGCCGACGGCATGGCCGCGCAGGCCGGCGTCCATGATGAGCTTGCCGGCAAAGTAGCCCTCGGGGCGCTTGAAGGTGGAGCCGGCGCTCGGCATGTCGAGCGGCTGCTTGTCCTCGCGGCGCTGGCGGTAGTCGTCCATGTCGGCCTTGATCATCGCGGCGTTGCCCGGGGCGAGATTGAAGGTGGCCGAAAGAACGATGAAGCCGTCGTCGGCAATGCGGCTCTTGCGATAGCCCAGGTTGAGCTCATCGACATCGAACTCGATGATGTTGCCGCTGCCGCGGGTGCCGTCGTCGAACATGCGGGCGGGCTTGTAGACACGCACAGACTCCAGCACATCGGCCATGCAGGCACCATAGGCACCGGCGTTCATGTAGCAGGCGCCGCCGACCGATCCGGGAATGCCCGAAATGGGTTCCATGCCGGTAAGGCCGGCATCGGCTGCCGCGGCTGCGACATCGGAAAGCAGTGCACCGGCGGCCGCCGTGACACGCGTGCCGTCGACCGTAATGTCGGAGAGGCCTTTGCCCAGTGCCACGACGACGCCGCGGATGCCCTTGTCGCCGACGAGCAGGTCGGAGCCGTTGCCCACGATGGTGAGCGGCAGGTCGCAGCGATAGCAGGTGTCGAGCGTGGCGACGAGGCCCTGCTCGGTATCGGGCATGACAAAGACGTCGGCCGGGCCGCCGATCTTAAACGTGGTGTGCTCGCGCATGGGCTCGCTCATGAGCACGTTGTCCTCGCCGGCAACACCGGCGAGTGCGCAGAGCAGGTCCTCGTTAAAAAAGTCGTTCTCGTGCATACGAATGTCCGCCTTTTTGTGGTCGTTCTCATCAATCGATTGCAATATACCCCACCCAGATGCATTTGGTGCGCTGGCGGCGATAAAACTGCCGTCTACCGGATTGATAAAGTGTTTATCATCGAGGTAGAGGGGCAGTCGCTATACTTTCAAGAGATTGCGCGTAAACCCGGAAGGAGCGAGATGGCCAACAAAGTCACCCTCAAGCAGATCGCCCAGGAGGTGGGGCTTTCCCCCTCGTCGGTCTCGCTTGTGCTCAACAATCGGCCCTGTCGCATCTCGGAAGAAAACCGCAAGCGCATCAAAGAGGTCGCGGCGCGCAACCACTATGTTCCCAACCAGATCGCGCGCAGCCTGGTCATGCGCGAGTCGCGCACGCTGGGCCTTATCGTTCCCAACATCGAGAGCCGATTTTTTGCCTCGCTCGCTGGCAGTCTGGAAAAGCGCTGCCGCGAGGACGGCTACGCGCTCTTTATTACCAGCTCGGGTGGAAGCGCCGAGGACGATCTGGAGCTCCTGCGCCAGCTGGTGACGCGCGGCGTCGATGGTGTGTTTTTGGTCGTGGGCGACGAATTCTCGGACGACCGCGCTTTGCGCGAAGAAGTCAGCCATCTGCCCATCCCGGCGGTAATGGTCGACCGTGCCATTGAGGGACTCGAGTGCGACAAGGTGATGTTCGACCACGAGATGGGCGGCTATATGGCCACCCGCTATCTAATCGAGCAAGGCCACCGCCGTATTGCCTGCCTGGTTAACGCGCGCCGCTCCAATACGGGTCGTAAGCGTCTTGCCGGCTACGAGCGTGCGCTGCGCGAGGTGGGGCAGCCCATCGATGCGCGCTTGGAGTTCGAGAGTGAGTATTACATTCCGAGTGCCTATGAGGCCTCGGAGGCGGTGCTTGCAACTGACGCCACTGCTGTGTTCGCAAGCTCGGACAACATTGCGCTGGGCCTGCTCAAGCGCCTGCATGAGATGGGGAAGAGCATTCCGGGCGATATCTCGGTGGTGAGCTATGACAACTCGGCTGCCGACGTTCTCTTTGAGCCGGCGTTGACCGCGATCGAGCAGGACCCCGGCGTGCTTGCCGAGCATGCTTTTGGCTGCATGTCCAAGCGTCTTGCCGGTAGGGGCGGCAGGCGCGCCGAAGAGGTCGTTCTGGAGCCGGCGCTTATCGTTAAGGACAGCGTGCTCGAGCTTACTAAACACAACTAAACACGTTTATCAATTCATGCAGATTGAATGTGGAGTACCTGTGACAGACAATGCCGCAGGTGAATGTCTGCTTTTGCCTGTCCATATGGCAAATCAGGATGGTAAAACGTTTTTTCACCATGATAAAACGTTTTAGCAAATATACTAGTCCCAACGAAAGGTTGCCGTATCGGAAGGCGACCGCGCAGCGAAGGGACATAAACAATGGCTAAAACACTGGGAACGCCGTGGCAAAAACTGGGACATGAGGTTCCCGCTTCCGAGCTCGAGGGTGTCGACCTGTATTGGCGCGCCTCGAACTACCTGTCCGTCGGCCAGATTTACCTTCGCTCCAACCCGCTGATGCGCAGCGACTTTGTCGACGAGAAGACCGGCGAGACGCGCGATTTTGGTCGTCCGGACGTTAAGCACCGTCTGGTCGGTCACTGGGGCACCACGCCCGGCATCAACTTCCTGTTCGGTCATGTCAACCGCCTCATCGCCGATCACAACCAGAACGCCATTTTCTTGATGGGCCCGGGCCACGGTGGCCCTGCTGGCACCGCCCAGTCGCTGCTCGATGGCACCTACCGTGAGATCCGCCCCGACATCACCAATGACGAGGCCGGCCTGCAGAAGTTCTTCCGCCAGTTCTCCTATCCCGGCGGCATCCCGAGCCACTTTGCGCCCGAGACGCCCGGTTCCATCCACGAGGGCGGCGAGCTCGGCTACACGCTCAGCCACGCCTACGGCGCCGTCATGGACAACCCGAGCCTGCTGGCCGTGGCCGTGGTGGGCGACGGTGAGTCCGAGACCGGTCCGCTTGCCACCTCTTGGCAGTCCAACAAGCTCGTGAACCCGGCAACCGACGGCATCGTCCTGCCAATCCTGCACCTCAACGGTTACAAGATCGCCAACCCCACCATCCTCGCCCGCGTGTCCGACGAGGAGCTCACCAAGTTCTTCGAGGGCATGGGCTACAAGCCGCACTTCTTTGTCGCCGGCTTTGACGACGAGAGTCACGCGAGCATCCACGAGCGTTTCGCCGCCCTGTTTGAGCAGGTCTTTGACGAGATTTGTGACATCAAGGCCACCGCGCAGGCCCAGGCTGCCGCGGGCGAGACCGTGGTCCGCCCGGCCTACCCCATGATTGTGTTCCGTACGCCCAAGGGCTGGACCTGCCCCAAGCAGATCGACGGCAAGAAGACCGAGGACTCCTGGCGCGCCCATCAGGTGCCGCTGGCAAGCGCCAAGGACACTCACGAGCACTTCCGCGTGCTGCGCGAGTGGCTGCGCTCCTACAAGCCCGAGGAGCTCTTTACGCCCGAGGGCCAGGTGCGCCCCGAGGTAACGGCCTTTATGCCGACCGGCGAGCTGCGTATTGGCGCCAACCCCAACGCGAACGGCGGCAAGGTGCGTCGCGAGCTCGAGCTGCCCGATATCCACGCCCACGAGATTCCCGTCGCCGAGAAGGGCCATGGTTGGGGCTCCACCGAGGCTGCCCGCGTCTTTGGTGAGTACACTGCCGACGTTCTGGCCAAGAACATGGACGACTTCCGCATCTTCGGTCCCGACGAGACCGCGTCCAACCGCCTGCAGGCCGCTTATAAGGTGACCAAGAAGCAGTGGGATGCCGGCTTCTACGAGGACGAGGCCAACGACGAGCTGCTCGCTGGCTCCGGCAAGGTTGTCGAGCAGCTGTCCGAGCACCAGTGCGAGGGCTTCCTCGAGGCCTATGTGCTCACCGGCCGCTCCGGCGTGTGGAGCTCCTACGAGAGCTTTGTCCATGTGGTCGACTCCATGGTCAACCAGCACTGCAAGTGGCTCGAGGCTACCAAGCGCGAGATTCCGTGGCGTGCCCCCATCAGCGGCCTCAACATTTTGCTGTCGAGCCATGTTTGGCGTCAGGACCACAACGGCTTCTCGCACCAGGACCCCGGCTTTATCGACCTGCTACTCAACAAGGCCAACGACACGCACATCGTGAACGCCTACTATCCGGCCGACGCCAACATGGCTCTCGCCGTGGCCGAGCGCGTCTACCAGTCCACCGACTGCGTCAACGCGATCTTCTGCGGCAAGCAGCCCGCCCCGACCTTCCAGACGGTCGACGAGGCAAAGGCCGAGCTCGCCGAGGGCGTCGCAACCTGGAAGTGGGCATCGACCGCTGACTCACTCACCGAGGCCGACGTCGTGGTCGCCACCTGTGGCGACGTGCCGACGCTCGAGGCTCTGGCTGCAACCGATATGCTGCGCGAGTTGGGCATCAAGGTATGGTTCGTCAACGTGGTCGATCTGCTCAAGATTCAGAACGTCTGCGAGAACGACCAGGCTATAAGCGACGAGCGCTGGGCTGAGCTGTTTGGCTGCGGCGAGAAGCCCGTGCTCTTCGCGTTCCACGCCTATGCCGGCACGATTCGCCGCCTGATCTGGAACCGCCCCGGACACGACGCGTTCCGCGTCCACGGCTACGAGGAGAAGGGCTCCACGACCACGCCGTTCGACATGCTGCGCCTGAACAACATGGACCGCTGGGCCCTGGCCGCCGACGTGCTGCGCATGGTCGACGCCGATAAGTTTGCCGAGCAGATTGATGAGTGGGAGGCCTTCCGCACCGACGCCTTTGAGTTCGCGTGCGACGAGGGCTTCGATCACCCGGCCTTTACCGACTGGGTCTGGCCCGACGCCGCTGCCGCAACCGCAGCCGACGGCGCGCTCTCCGCAACGCAGCTAACTGCCGGCGACAACGAATAGCATCCGGGACGGTCTCGCGCTGGGGCCGCCTCCGGGCGGGCGCCTTCCTCTGAGAAGTGGGCTTCGCGAA
>URTP01000065.1 GCA_900550835.1 uncultured Collinsella sp.
CCAAAGCGGCCCGGCGGGGGTCCTGTGTAGTCACCCTTTAGGCGGAACTCTCCTAATTATTTGGATGAGTCGTTTACTTACTTGTGCTGTTACCGTCTTCCCGCTGTTGTTGGGGTATGCTTTGTTCGTATGTAAACGTTTGACATGTTGATGGGGGAGGGTGCTATGGCTCGCGAGGGCGCTCGTTCTAAGGATTCTGCTAAGCCTGGCATCAAGGAAGTTGCAGCGGTGGCGGGGGTTTCGCCTACTACGGTATCTCGCGTGCTTAATAATCGCGGCTATATTAGCCAAGAGACCCGCGATAAGGTCCATGCCGCGATGGAGCGCATCAACTATACGCCCAACGATATCGCCCGTGCCATGCTCAACGGTCGCCTGAATCTTATCGGTATGATCGTTCCCTTTGTGAGCAGCCCGTTCCATGCTCAGGTTGTGCAGGCGGTCGAGCGCACGTTAGCGGAAAACGGCTTTAAGATGTTGCTGTGCAACAGCGCCAATCGACCCGATCTTGAGCGTTCCTATATTGACATGCTCCGCCGCAATATGGTCGACGGCGTCATCGTCAACTCCCTCAATATCGGTGCCGAGGCATATGCCGAGATGGGCTTGAGCCTGGTTGGCATCGACTGCGATCTTGGCGAGGGCTCTGTCCAGATTGCAAGTGACAGCTATGGCATTGGCGAGCTCGCCACGCGCCGTCTGATTGATGACGGCTGCAGGCGTATCCTGTGCCTGCGCAGCAATAGCCGCATGCGCATGCCTGCCAATAAGCGTACCGATGCCTACCTCGATGTTGTTGAGCAGGCCGGTTTGTCCGCGCTTGTCCGTGAGGTTGAGTTCGTTAAGCCCGACGACGAAAAGGGCGCGGTCGTTGCGAAGATCCTCGATGAGAACCCCGATATTGACGGCATCTTTGCGGGAGACGATACGATGGCGGCCATCTGTCTCAACGTGATGAAGCAGCGCGGCTTGAGCGCTCCAGACGATATTAAGGTCGTGGGCGCGGATGGTGCCCGCCGAACTATGACGTTTATGCCTGACTTAACAACCGTACGTCAAGATATCGATCGCATCGGAGAGCTCGCGGCGCAATCCATCATCGCTCTTATTAACGGCGATAATCCCGAATCGAATATCAAGCTCCCCGTTGAACTCATTGAGGGCAAAACCGCGTAGTTCATCCCGTGCCAAAAGAATTCCTCAAACGCCTCTGATGACCGTTCGCCGGCATATGTCAACCGTTTACCGACGACTGGAACTGCGAAAAGACGTATTGGTATGAAAACGTTTGACATATGAAAACGATTGACATATCTTGCCATTGTACCGAGTTAGTATGTCGTGGAAAGGAAGTCTCGGATGCACAAGGTGTATTACCAGCCTGAGGGAATTTGGGTAGGCGACATCATGCCGTACGGCGAGGACGGCACGTTCTATCTCTATCATCAGCGTGACACGCGTAACCCCGAACCTTTCGGAGAGCCGTTTGGCTGGGCACTCGCTACGACCAAGGATTTCGTCAACTACAAGGACTTTGGCGAGAGCCTTGAGCGCGGCGGCGACGAGGAAGTCGACCAGTACATTTATGCCGGCACGGTGTTTAAGGTGGGCGACAAGTACCATGCGCTCTACACTGGTTGCAATCGCGATAAGGTCCGCGCACGTTTGATGAAGCAGGTTCTTCTTCACGCAACGAGCGACGACGCCGTCAAGTGGGAGAAGAACATCGCCGAGACGCTGCTTCCGCCCCAGGAGGGTTACGATGACCGCAACTGGCGCGATCCCTTTGTGCTTTGGGATGAGGAGAACGAAGAGTACATGCTCATCCTCGGCACGCGTGTGGGCGAGGACAAGCGTCTGATGACCGGCCGCCTGGTCAAGTTCACCTCCAAGGATCTGACCAACTGGGAGTTCCAGGGCGACTGGTGGAACCCGGGCCTGTACACCATGTTTGAGATGCCTGATCTCTTTAAGATGGGCGACTGGTGGTACCTCGTCTTTTCCGAGTACAGCGACGGCAACAAGACCCGTTACCGCATGTCCAAGTCCATCAACGGTCCTTGGATTACCCCCGCTGACGACTCCTTCGACGGCCGCGCGTACTACGCCGCTCGCACCGCATTCGATGGCGAGCGTCGCGTTCTCTTTGGTTGGGTTCCTACGCGTGACGAGGGCGGCGACCCCAGCTCTTACCTATGGGGTGGCACCTTTATGCCCCTCGAGATCGTTCAGCGTGCCGACGGAACGCTCGGCACCAAGCTCCCCGACAGCATGCTTGGCGCCTTTGGCGAGGCTAAGGCAGTCGAGACCTTTGAGCTTTCCTGCGAGTCGGGCAAGGTCGAGCAGGTGCTCGCCGCAGATGCCGGCTCCACCTACTTGCTCGATGCCGACATTGAGCTCGGCGGTAACGCTGCCGGCTTCTCGGTCAAGTTCGCCGAGGACGCCGAGACCGGTCTTGCCTATGAGTTCCGCGCCAACCTGCGCGAGGGCAAGCTCGAGTTCACGCCGGCTCCCCAGTACCCGTGGTTCCAGGTCAACAACATGGGCCTCGAGCGTCCGTTGTTCTTTAAGGGCGAGGGCACTCACCATGTGCGTCTGGTCGTCGACGACGACATCGCGACCATCTTTGTCGATGACGTTGCGCTCAACGCTCGCTTCTGCAACAAGCAGGGCCAGGGTGTGGCGCTTACCGTCACCGACGGTGCGCTCAAGTGCGCAAACGCAACGATCGCGTCTCTGTAGCGGCAACGAACCGTTTTATGATTTAGAAAAGGAATGGAGAGGAACATGGACTACAAGGCAGTGTCCCAGCAAGTCGTCGACAACGTCGGCGGACTGGAGAACATCGAGGGCGCCACGCATTGCGTGACCCGTCTGCGTCTGGTGCTCAAGGATACGAGCAAATACAACAAGGCCGAGCTCGAGAACATCGATGGCGTCAAGGGCGTGCTGTACAACAGCGGCCAGCTCATGATCATCTTCGGCACCGGTACCGTCAACAAGGTTTACGATGAGTTTATGGCTCTGACGGGCGTTAAGGAGATCAGCGCTTCCGAGGTCAAGGGCGCCGAGGCGGACAAGAAGGGCAAGTTCTTCTCGGTCCTCAAGGTATTCTCGGACATCTTTATCCCCATCATTCCCGCCTTCGTCGGCGCTGCAATCATCATCGGCCTTAAGTCGCTGATCGTTGCCAACGGCCTCTTTGGCATGGAGGGCAGCCTCGCCGATCACAGCGAGTTCCTCAAGAACCTCGCAAGCTTCTTTGCCATTATCGCCACCACGTTCGACTACCTGCCTGTCCTGGTTATGTACAGCGCAGTCAAGCGTTTTGGCGGTAACCCGATCCTGGGCATCCTCGTCGGTATCGTCATGGTTCACCCGAGCCTTATGAACCGCAACACGTTCGTTATGGACCCGACGGGTGCTGAGTACTGGAACTTTGGTCCGCTCTCCATTCCCATGGTTGCTTTCCAGGGCGGCGTGTTCCCTGCAATTCTGACCGCCTGGTTTATGGCCAAGGTCGAAAAGATTGCCCAGAAGTACATCCCCGAGGTCGTTTCGTTCGTCTTTGTCCCGACCGTTACCCTGATTCTTGCTAACGTCGCCCTGTTCACCGTGTTCGGCCCGCTCGGTAACCTGATCGGTGACGTCCTTGCCGGCGTAATCGATATCCTGTACAACAGGATGGGCGTCTTTGGTGCCTTTGTCTTCGCCGCGTTCCTGCAGCCGCTCGTCGTTACCGGTACGCATCAGTTCATCCAGGGTATCGAGGCAAACCTTGTTGCCACGACTGGCTTCAACTACATCCAGGCCATCTGGTCGGTTTCCATCATCGCCCAGGGCGGCGGCGCCATCGGTATGTACCTCATTCACAAGAAGCACTCCAAAGAGCGCAACATCTGCATGTCGTCCTTTATCCCGACGCTGGTCGGAATCTCCGAGCCCGCTATCTTTGCTGCAAACATGCGCTATTCGATCATTCCGTTCATCTGCGCATGCATCGGTGCAGGCTGCGGCGGTGCCTTCGTCAAGCTCTTTGAGGTGCGCGCTATCGGTCAGGGTCTGACCGGCGTGCTTGGCCTGCTCATCGTCACGCCCGAGACCCTCGTGTGGTATGTGGCTGGCAATCTCATCGCCTTTATCGTGCCAATCGTCTTGATCTTTGCCTACAACAAGGCAAAGGGCGTGCCGACCACCGATGAAGAGGGCGCTGGCGCTGGCTTCGACGTTAGCTTCTAGTTGAGCCGTTCAGTGTAATCTGAGGAAAAGTCCATTTGAGGAAGGGCGTTCGACTCGTGTGAGTCGAGCGTCCTTCCCCATAGACGAGAAAGTCAACGGCGATGTTTAATCAAAAAAATAAGGTGACACGCGCGGACTATGAGCAGTGGCGTGCCGGACAGGATGAGACGGCGGGTCGCATCGCGTCCGACCCCGATAGGCTCCTGTTCCATGTGGAGCCTGAGCTTGGCTGGCTCAACGACCCCAACGGTTTGGTTCAGATTGGTGATACGTATCACATCTATCATCAATACGATCCGTTCGATGCTGCGCATGGCGGTCCAGTGCTTTGGAACCATCTGACGACAAAGGATTTTGTGACGTACGAGAATCGCGGCCCCGCGCTGTTCCCCGATTCCGATTTGGATTCGAACGGAGCGTATTCTGGTTCTGCCTTTGTACGTGATGGCAAGATTCACTACTTCTATACCGGCAACGTCAAGCATTTTGATCGCGATGATTACGACTACGTGTTGACGGGTCGTGAGCAAAACCAGATTCATATGGTTGCGGAGAACCCCGACGAATTGGGCGAGAAGCGCATAGCTGTTGGACCGGTCGATTACCCCGACGATATCGGTACGCACGTGCGCGACCCCAAGATCCTTGAGCACGATGGTATCTACTACATGGTTCTGGGTGCTCGTACGAAAGACGACCGTGGCTGCGTGCTTGTCTATACCTCGCGCAATCTTGAGGACTGGAGCTATGCGACGCGCATTGAGTTGGGCGAGAAGTTTGGCTTTATGTGGGAGTGCCCCGATCTGTTTGAGCTCGATGGCGAGCTTATTCTCGTTTGCTGTCCGCAGGGTGTGCCTGCCGATGGTTGGCGTTACCGCAATCCGCATCAGTGCGTGTGGTTTCCCATCGAGGCCGATTGGGAGGCGCCGAGCTTTAAAATCGTCGGGCAGGGCATGCCCCCGATGGTCGATGCCGGTTTTGATTTCTATGCTCCGCAGTCCTTTGAGGATGCTGCAGGCCGGCGATTGATGATCGGATGGTCGGGTTGCCCCGATGCGACGGCGGAAAACCCGACGGTGGCGCGCGGGTGGCAGTGCGCGTTGACGGTGCCGCGAGAGCTGAGCATGCGCGATGGTAAGCTCTGCCAGCAGCCGGCGCACGAGATTGAGAGGATGCGCGGCGGCTGCGTTCGTGCTGTAGGCGGAGAGACAGTCGAGGAGCCGGGCCGCCTGTTTGATCTTGTGGTTTCCTGTGAGGGCGCCAAGATGGTCGAGCTCGAAATCCGCAAGGGTGTCTTTGTGCGTTATGCGGAGGGGATGCTTACCCTCGATATGGGTAATGAAGGCTATGGGCGAGACCGGAGGTCGATTGAGCTCAGCGAGCTTCGCGACCTGCGCGTGCTTTCGGACACTACGATGGTCGAGATTTTTGCCAACGGCGGCGAGGCAGCACTTACGAGCCGTACCTATTCGCCGGCGGTTTCGGCGATGGGGTTGCATGCCGAGGGTGCGGCGTCGATGGATTTCTACCGCCTCGCGCATTAACCGTGCGTGGAGCACGATTGGACTTGCCGGGCGGAATGTGTCGCAGTTGCCGCAGCGAACTACCGTTTATCGTGTATAGCTACCGTTTGCGGAGTAAGTAACACATTGTTGCAAACCGTGTAGAATCCTAAATAAGCACGGAGTTTTCCAGGGAGACGCTGTCCTTTGTTGTGTGCAAGGGGCGGCGTCTCTTTGGCGCTCTGCCGCCGTTGTGCAACAGTGCGGCGGCGCGTGCCATGTATTGAAAAGCCAATGTCGAGATGGGTCGTGATAATAATGGGCAAGTACGTAATCGTGGTTGAGTCTGGGTCGGATGTGACGCCGGAGCTCTGCGAGCGCTACGGCATCGTGCGCGTGCCCATGCACGTCACAGTTGGTGACGAGACCGTTGAAGATGGTTCAATCGATCCGCTCGAGATTTACTCGCGCTGCAACGAGCTCGGTGTTATGCCTAAGACGAGTGGCTGCGCGCCTGCGGATTTTGCTCACGTGTATGACCGTATCCATGCCGAGCAGCCCGACGCGACTATTCTGCATCTCGCGTATTCCGAGGCCACGACCTGCTCACATCAGTCCTCCAAGATTGCGGCTAAGGGCCGCGACTACGTATTCTCCATGGATACGCGTTTTGTCTCGGTGGGCCAGTCGCTCGTTGCCGTCGAGACCGCCAAATATATCGAGGCTCACCCCGATGCCACCGTCGACGAGATCTTTGCATTTACGAACTCCGTCATGGACCGCGTGCTGCTGGGCTTTGTTCCCACCGATCTGGCCTTTCTTAAGGCGGGCGGTCGTCTGTCCAACGTGGCATTCCTTGGCGCCCACCTGCTCAAGATTAAGCCCTGCATTGAGGTAACGGGCGGTAAGTTCGTGGCAACCAAGAAGTTCCGCGGCTCTATGCTCAAGTGCGCCCGCGCCTTTATCGACCACATGGTTGCGAAGGGCGAGATTGACTACTCGCACATTGGCCTGGCGTATTCGGTAGGCCTTTCCGAGGAGCTGCGCGACGACATGGAAGTCTATGCGCACGACCTGGGCTTTAAGGACGTTACCTGGACTCAGGTCGGCGGCGTCATCTCGAGCCATTGCGGCCCGACCGCCTTTGGCGCGGTGCTCACGCTCAAGGCGTAACGCCTGGCGTCTATCGATTTCTATTGCCTCGGCGGCGGGCGGGTTGCGACAACCTTCCTGCCGCTTTTGCATGGGGCCAAATAGGACAATCCAATTGACCGCTAAACCGTTTCGCCATCAAGCATATAGGCTAGAATGACTCTGGCATTTATGTAGCTAAAACCAATGAGAGGCAAGGTAGCGGGAATGGCTGAGATGACGCTCGAGGGTGTGGACGCTCGTCCTGAGGACTCCGCGTTTGCCCTGGGCCGCGTGCATTCGATTGAGACGATGGGAACGGTCGATGGACCCGGCATCCGCTTTGTGGTGTTTGTTCAGGGCTGCCCCATGCGCTGTGCGTATTGCCACAACCCCGATACCTGGTCGGTTAACGGCGGCACCATGGTGACCGTCGAGCACCTGATGGACGAGTTCCAGAGCAACCATGAGTTTTACCGCAGCGGTGGTATTACAGTGTCCGGCGGTGAGCCGCTCCTGCAGCCCGAGTTTTTGGCCGACCTATTCCGCGCCATGCACAACAACCCCGATGGTCGCGTGCATACCTGCCTTGACAGCTGCGGATATGCGTTTGACCCCAACCACCCCGAGAAGTTCGATGCTGTGCTCAACGAGACCGATATGGTGCTGCTCGACATTAAGCACGCCGATCCCGTCGAGCATAAGAAGCTGACCGGTTGCGATCCCGCACGCATTCTGGCGTTTGGTGATGAGCTCGCGCGTCGCAAGATCAAGGTCGTTATCCGTCACGTGGTGGTGCCGGGCATTACCGACACGGTGGAGGAGTGCGAGGCGCTCGGTCGTCTGATCGCCCCGTGGCATAACGTGGTCGGCCTGGAGATGCTGCCGTATCACACGATGGGCATCGTCAAGTATGAGCAGCTGGGGATTCCCTATAAGCTTGAGGGCGTGCCTCAGATGGATACCGCGCGCATGCCCGAGCTGCGCAACGCAGTCATGACGGGCATGAAAAAGCGCCGTGCGGAACTCAAAAACGCCATCGGCTAGCAGCACTCATTGGGGACAGACTTAAATGAGTGCCCCCGGGCACCTAGTTGATTGCTAAAGAGCCCCGTCAAGTTGCGGTGGAATAGTTCCTGTTTATCGGCTAATACCGCCCAAACAGGAACTATTTCACCGCAACTGCGTTTTGGGCGGAGATGCGCAACAGAATCGGTGTTTTTGCATAGATACGCCTGTATTTTGTTTAGAGACACCTTAAACGCGACTGAATGTCTTCGGTAAGAAATGCCTGCTCGGTATTATGCTGCTCGTATATGAATGGTAGCAGTCAGGAGACCACGTGCGAAAGGGCGCATCGCGGGACGAGTATGTGCCGCAACATGGCAGCAGATATGAGACGAAGGGCACGTCTTCGCGTGGCCTTGCAGACGCTCGCATCCGCGGGGTGAAGATTGCCGCCATTGGGATGCTAACGTTGGCGGTTATTATCCTCGGAATTACCGCCAAAACCTACGCGTCGGAGCGAATGGCGCACCCAGATGCGTCAACGGTACAGATGCAAAACAAAAAGGTCTCTGAATCTAAAGCCACCGCAAGTCAAACCCTGTCGACAGCGAGCCTCAAGATGAGGCTTTCGAAGGCGGACTTTAACGATATTCCCTCAGGCGATACCGTGCAGACCTTCTCACTGGCTGAAGACCAGATCCCCGCCCTGGAGGATGAGAGCCTCGCCGCGCTCCAAGATGCCCTTGATCAGGCCCAGGAATTGGGCGATGTGGGCGTGGTGTTTTACGATCTGTCGAGCGGCAAGGGCGTGACGTATAACGCGGACGCCGAGGTGTACGGTGCGAGCAGTTATAAGGCGCTCTATGTACTCTACATCTGCGAGTCGCTGGTCGAGACGGGCCAGGTCTCACTCGATGATTCTCTTGGCACCTATGGTGGCTACAACATGGGCTGGCAGACGGTGCGCGACCTGATCGAGGCCGCGGTCGTTAATTCGGACAACGATTCGTTTATTGCGTTACGCGCGGCGTTTGACCGTGTCGGTTACGAGAATTGGATTGTCAGTCTTGGCATCGATTGCGATACCGCGCTCGATCCGATGAGTGATTTTCCCACCTATTGCCCGCGCACCTCAGCCAAGCTGTGGCACGAGATGAGCGAGTATTTGAGCTGCGATACCGAAACATCGCAATGGCTGTCGGGCCTTCTGGCCTCCACGACCCGATCGTTTATCCGTGACGGCATTGCGGACGAGCAGGTTCTGGTGCTCAACAAGGCTGGTTGGATCAGCGAGGCAGGTTGCAACGCGACGTGCGATGCGGGTCTCATCGATGTCAACGGCGACACTTACGTTATGAGCATCATGACATCGATGCCATGGAGTGACCATTCGAGTGAGGTTGTAGCCGCCATTGCCAGAGCCCTCTACGATACGCGTGCCGCGCTGGTCTAACGGCTTCGTATTGCGCGGATGAGCCAAAATGCTGGTACCATACCGTGGATAAGCAGTTTCACAGGTTTGGGGGATGGTGTGCCTACCATCGCAATCATCGGTGCGCTCGAAAAAGAGGTTGCGCAGATTAAAGAAGAACTGAACGGCGCTCACATGTCGCAAGAGGCGGGCTTGACCGTTGTAAGCGGTGAGCTTGACGGTTTGACCGTGGTCGCAACGACGGCAGGTATGGGTACCGTTAATGCCGCTGCCGCAACGCAGCATCTCATCAGCAAATATGCTCCGCAGGCCGTTGTGTTCTCGGGCATTGCGGGCGGCCTGAACCCCAAGCTCCACATCAACGACGTGGTTATAGGCGGGTGTCTGCGCTACCTGGATACCGATACGGCGCTCATCGCCGAGTCGGCGCCGGAGCTTGAGGAATTTGCCTCGACACCGGCTCTGGTTGATATTGCAACCGCCGTGCTTGTCGAGCATGGGTTTGTGGACGCATTGTTGGATGCGGAAGTTGCGGAGAAAGACCCCAAACAGTTCCTGAACGGCACCATCGCTACGGGCGACCGCTTTGTGACGGGTGATGCCATGCGCACTGCCGCCATCGAGGCGACGCATGCCGATTGTGTCGAGATGGAAGGTGCGGCAATCGCGCATATTGCAGCCAAGAACGGTGTCGATTGTCTGGTGCTGCGTGCTATCAGCGATAATTGTGATGAAGCGTATGACGCGTTTTGCGAGCGCGAGTTCGATCTGGACGAGTATGCCCGCACGGCGAGTGACATTACGCTCGATATCGTCCGCCGCATTGCCGCTGCGTAATCGTGCATCCATATTGTAAGAACCTACGACCAAGGAGTGTCCATGGCCGATTCCATTAACTACCAGCTTGCCAAGTTCGTCGCCAGCTACGGCAAGGTTTCGCAGATTCCCGAGTCCACCTGCCCTGAGGTGAGCTTTGTCGGCCGCTCCAACGTGGGCAAGTCCTCGATTATGAACAAGCTCTTTGGCCGCAAGAACCTGGTGAAGGTTTCGAGCACGCCGGGTAAGACGAGCAACATCAACTTCTTCGAGGCCGACGACGTGCATTTTGTGGACCTGCCGGGTTACGGTTTCGCCCGTCGTTCCAAGGCCGAGCGCGACCGCTGGGCCGAGCTTATCGGCGACTTTTTCGACTCCGAGCGCAGCTTTAACTTGGTCGTCTCGCTGGTGGACATTCGTCACGACCCCAGCAAGCTCGACCACGACATGATCGACTACCTACAGGGCAACGAGTTCAACTTTATCGTCTGCCTCACCAAAGCCGACAAGCTCAGCCGCACCCAGCAGGCCCGCCAGGCAGCAGCCATCAAAAAGCAGCTCAACGTCCCGGCCGAAAACGTAATCATCACAAGCTCCCAGACTGGCACCGGTATCGATGAACTCAAGCGCCGCATCGCCGAGGCCTGCCTCTAGTAAGGGTCCCATCCCAGTAAGGGCCCCCACCAATAAAAAGCCAAACCATCAGCCCGGCGCCCCTTCAAAGCGTGGGTTCCTATAGACATCGTCGACCACGTTGCTGTAGGGCCGCCCAAGGGTATCCCCTTAAAAACATTCCGCAGCACGAGGCCCGCTTATCCGT
>URTP01000066.1 GCA_900550835.1 uncultured Collinsella sp.
TTGGCCACACCGGTGGCGATGGTGCCGACGCCGGCCTCGCTGACCAGCTTGACCGACACGCGCGCGCCGGGGTTGGCGTTCTTAAGGTCGAAGATGAGCTCGGCCAGGTCTTCGATAGAGTAGATGTCGTGATGCGGCGGAGGCGAGATCAGGCCGATGCCGGGCGTGGACTGACGGACCTCGGCAATCCAGGGGTAGACCTTCTTGCCGGGCAGGTGACCGCCCTCGCCGGGCTTGGCGCCCTGGGCCATCTTGATCTGGATCTCGAAGGCGCTGCACAGGTAGCGGCTCGTCACGCCAAAGCGCGCGCTTGCCACCTGCTTGATCGCGGAGTTCTTGGAGTCACCGTTAGCCAGCGGGGTCTCGCGACGCGGGTCCTCGCCGCCCTCGCCCGAGTTGGAGCGTCCGTGCAGGCGATTCATGGCGATGGCCATGCACTCGTGCGCCTCTTTGCTGATGGAGCCGTACGACATGGCGCCGGTGTTAAAGCGGCGGACGATGTTGAGCGCGGGCTCGACCTCGTCGAGCGAAACCGGCGTGCGGCCGCTGGCATTAAAGTCGAGCAAGTCGCGCAGGCGCACGGCACGGCCGGTACGGTGCAGACGGGCGCTGTACTCCTTAAAGGTGTCGTAGCTGTCCTCACGGCAGGCGGTCTGGAGCAGGTAGACGGTCTGAGGGTCGATGAGGTGTTCCTCGCCGCCGAGCGGGCGCCACTTGGTCAGACCCAGCGTGGGCAGCTGATCGGGAGCCGGGCTCTTAAGGATAGCGAGCGCGGCGTCGTAGCGCTCGCTTTGCTCGCGCTCGACGTCCTCGACACCCATACCGCCCACACGGCTCACCGTGCCGGCAAAGTACGCGTTGACGAACTCCGGCGTAAAGCCCACGGCCTCGAAGATCTGCGCCGAATGGTAGCTCTGCACCGTGGAGATGCCCATCTTGGACATGATGGAGACGATGCCGGCGGTCGCAGCCTTGTTGTAGTTGGCGATGCCCTGCTCGGCCGTCACGTCCAGGTCGCCGTGTGCCGCCAGATCGCGGATGCACGCATGCGCGTTATACGGATAGATGCCGCTCGCGGAGTAGCCCACCAGCGCCGCAAAGTCGTGCGGGGACACGGCGTCGCCGCACTCCACCACGATGTCGGCAAAGGTGCGCACGCCGGCACGGATCAGATGGTTGTGCACGCAACCCACGGCGAGCAGCGACGGCACGGGGACCTCGCCCGCAGCGGCGCGATCGCTCAGCACCACGATGTTCACGCCATCGCGCACCGCAGCCTCGACGTCTTCGGCAAGCTGCTTGAGCGCAGCCTGCAGCGCGCCCTCGCCGGCATCGCGGCGGTAGACGGCACGGAAACGGCGGGTCTTAAAGCCCACGCGGTCGATGGCGCAAATGCGGTCGAACTCCTCCTCGCTCAGCAACGGGCGCTCCAAGCGCACCAGCTGACAGGCCGTGCGGGAATCCTCGAGCAGGTTACCGTGATTGCCCAGGTAGAGCGTGGTCGAAGTCACCATATGCTCGCGCAGGGCGTCGATCGGCGGGTTCGTGACCTGGGCGAACAGCTGATAGAAGTAGTCAAAGAACGAACGCGTCTTCTTGGACAGACAGGCCAGCGGCGCATCGATACCCATCGAGGCGAGCGGGGCCTTGCCCTGCTGGGCCATAGGGCGCACGACCTCGTCAACATCATCCCAGTGATAGCCAAGCTTGGCCATACGCACGGCGGCAGGCACCTCGGCGTCCTCGGCGGGCGTTGCCGCAGCAGGCTCATCGAGCGCATCGACGGTCAGTGTCTCCTCGGCAATCCAGTCGCGGTAGGGCTTCTCCTTGGCATAGCGGGCGCGCAGCTCGTCGTTGTAGATCACGCGGCCGCGGGCAAAGTCGACCTCGAGCATCTGGCCCGGCCCCAGACAGCCGCTCGTCAGGATGTTCTCGGGGCTCACCTCGATGGTGCCCACCTCGCTCGCCAACATAAAGCGGCCGTCGCGCGTCACGTAGTAGCGAGCCGGGCGCAGGCCGTTACGGTCGAGGGCGGCACCCAGGGTACGGCCGTCGGTAAAGGCGATGGCCGCCGGGCCATCCCACGGCTCCATGAGCATGGACTGGTAGGCGTCGTAGGCGCGACGCTCCTCACTCAGGCTATCGTTGTGGTCCCACGGCTCGGGCAGCAACATGGACGCGGCACGCGTGAGCGGGCGGCCGTTCATGACCAGGAACTCAAGCACATTGTCCAGAATCGCGGAATCGGAGCCCTCGCGGTTGATGATGGGCATCACGCGCTCAAGATCGTGCTGCAGCACGGGGCTATACAGATTGGGCTCGCGGGCGCGGATCCAGTTGACGTTACCCTTGAGGGTGTTGATCTCGCCGTTGTGGATGATAAAGCGGTTGGGGTGCGCGCGCTCCCAGCTGGGTGTGGTGTTGGTGGAGTAACGCGAGTGGACGAGCGCCACGGCCGTTTTGACGGCGGCGTCGTTGAGGTCGATGAAGAAGCGGCGCATCTGCGTGGCGACCAGCATGCCCTTGTACACGATGGTGCGCGAGCTCATGGAGCACACGTAGAAGATCTTGTCTCGCAGGGCAAACTCGGCATCGGCCTTCTTTTCGATGGTGCGGCGGCACACGTACAGGCGACGCTCAAAGGCATCGCCGGCGGGCGTGTCGTCCGGACGGCCCAGGAAGGCCTGCAGGATAGTGGGCATGCAGGCGCGGGCCGTCTCGCCCAGGTCGTGCGGGTCGACGGGCACCTCGCGCCAAAAGAGCAGCGGCACGCCGGCCTCGGCACAGCCCTCCTCAAACACGCGGCGGGCATCCTCTACGCCCTTGTCGTCCTGCGGGAAGAACAGCATGGCCACGCCATAGTCGCCCTCTGCCGGCAGAATCTGACCGCACTTTTGAGCCTCTTTACGGAAAAAGTGATGCGGAACCTGGAACAGGATGCCAGCGCCATCGCCGGTATTCTTCTCGAGTCCCGTGCCGCCGCGGTGCTCCAAGTTGACCAGAATGGACAGTGCGTCGTCCAGAATCTGGTGATGGCGCTCACCGTTGATATCGGCAAGCGCGCCGATGCCACATGCATCGTGGTCGAATTCGGGGCGATAAAGGCCCTGCTGCTGAGCGGAATCTGCCTGCATCGCGATCCTCCCCTAGATATTTAGACAGTCAGTTGAATAGGCATAGTAGGAGCATCGTCGGCCCGTTGTGTTTCCCACCCGTTTCGAAACAATCGCGTAACGCACGCCCTACGAGTGGACACCGCCGACCTCAAGGGCGACAACATAGGCCCCAAGTTCGGCCTGTTAGCTCACCACTTCAAACATCTCGATCTGTAACACGAAGGGCCGGCTTTGGCGGTCAGCTGTTACAGATCGAGATTTTCCATAGGACCATTTCTTCCTGTCTCGATCTGTAACACCTAGGCCCAATTTCCATCCCTAGTTGTTACAGATCGAGACATTTCGGCAGCCCCCTTTCACCATCCCATTCAAATACAACAATTTTGTTAGTCTTGGTTAACTTTTAAGGTTAAAACGGGTATCCTTTGCGGCGTCAAGCAAACGGCACGCACACCGTGCCAGATCAAGGAGGCCCCTATGGCGCACCAAGCAGACCAGCAGACGATGCAACTCGTCCTTATCCGTCACGGAGAGTCCGAGTGGAACAAGCTCAACCTGTTCACCGGCTGGACCGATGTTGAGCTCACCGACACGGGCCGCGAAGAAGCCGCAGCAGGCGGTCGAGCCCTCAAAGAAGCCGGTTTCGACTTTGACGTCTGCTACACTTCGCGCCTCAAGCGCGCGATCCACACCCTCAACATCGTGCTCGGCCAAATGGATCGCGAGTGGCTGCCCGTCATCAAATCCTGGAAGCTCAACGAGCGCCACTACGGCGCGTTGCAGGGTCTCAACAAGGCCGATGCCGCGGCGGAGCACGGCGACGAGCAGGTGCTCATCTGGCGCCGCTCCTTCGATATCTGCCCGCCGGCACTCGAGCCGAACGACGCGCGCGATCCCCACACCCAGGAGCAATACCGTGATGTCGCGCCTGATCAGCTGCCCTATACCGAATGCCTCAAGGACACGATCGCCCGCGCCTGGCCCTATTTCGAAGACGAGATTCGCCCCCAGATGCTCGCTGGCAAGCGCGTACTCATCGCCGCACACGGCAACTCCCTGCGCTCACTCGTCATGAAGCTCGAGCACCTCACGCCCGAGGAGATCCTCAAGGTCAACATCCCCACCGGCGTGCCGCTCGTCTACACCTTCGATACCGATTTCAATGTCCTCGACAAGCGCTACATCGGCGACCCGGCGACCATCGCCGCCAAGATCGACGCCGTGGCCAATCAGGGCAAAGCGCACAAGTAGCCCCAACCCAAATCCGACGCGTGGCGCCGCACGACCCAGATGCGACGTCACGCCGCCCATACGCAGGAGCGCACCATGCTCAACCATCTCAAACAACCCTTTGGCTCCCGACGCACCGGTGGTCACGGAGGCCTAGACATTGCGCGGCATATCGGCCCCGGGCTGCTCGTGACCGTCGGCTTTATCGACCCGGGCAATTGGGCCTCCAATATGGCCGCGGGCTCGCAGTTTGGCTACGCGCTGCTGTGGATCGTCACGCTGTCCACGATTATGCTCATCGTGCTGCAGCACAACGCGGCGCACTTGGGCATCGCCACGGGCGCCTGCCTTGCCGAGGCCACAACCCGCTTTCTCCCCCGCATCGTGGGACGCGCGGTGCTCGGCAGCGCCTATCTCGCGACTGTCGCCACCGCCATGGCCGAAGTCCTGGGTGGCGCGATTGCCCTTCAAATGCTCTTTGGGCTGCCCGTGCGCGCGGGCTGCGTCATCGTGGCGGCAGTATCGATGGCGATGCTCATGACGAACTCCTACAAGCATGCCGAACGCTGGATCATCGCCTTCGTAGGCGTGGTAGGACTCTCGTTTTTGGCCGAGCTTGCACTAGTCAAGGTCGACTGGCCGCAAGCCGCCGCAAGCTGGATCACGCCTAGTATGCCCACTGGCTCTGCCGCGATTATCGTGAGCGTCCTGGGTGCGGTCGTTATGCCACACAACCTTTTTCTGCACTCCGAGGTCATCCAATCCATGCACTTCGAAGGCCAAGGCGAGCAGGTTATCGAAGAACGTCTGCGCTACGAGCTCTTCGACACGCTCTTTTCGATGGGCGTGGGCTGGGCAATCAACTCGGCCATGGTCATCCTGGCCGCAACGACCTTCTTTGCGCACGGCATGGTCGTAGACGACCTCGCCGTCGCAGCGGCCACGCTCTCCCCCATTCTGGGCCCGGCAAGCTCGACCATCTTTGCCGTGGCGCTGCTGTTTGCGGGCCTCTCGAGTAGTGTGACGGCGGGTATGGCGGCGGGCACCATCACTGCGGGCATGTTCGACGAGGAATACGACATCCACGACCGACATTCCTCGGTCGGGGTGGCGGCCTGTTTCGCCGGAGCAGTGGCGGCGTGCCTGGTCGTTCCAAATCCTTTTGAAGGTCTCATCTGGAGTCAGGCACTGCTGTCGCTTCAACTGCCGATTACGGTCTTTGTGCTCATACGGCTCACCAGTTCACCCCGCGTCATGGGCAAATTCGCCAACTCGCGTCCACTCAACGCGCTGCTTGTAGGGATCGGTGCCATCGTGACGATTCTCGATGTCGTGTTGTTGGCAGGGATGTAATGGGGCGGGGGCACCTACCCAGGCAAACGTCTCGATATGTAACAAGTGGGCCCAATTTCCACCGTTAGATGTTACAGATTGAGACAAAAGGTCGGCCGGACTCACAACAGACAGGATCGGCCAACAGCAACCGTGATCCCTTGGGGGCGGAGGAAAAGGGCCCCGGCCGAGAATTCGACCGAGGCCCTTGGACAGAGCTATGTTCGGCTTTCGCCGTGTGTCTGCGAGCTACTCCTCGACGAGCTCAAACTGATCGGGACCGACGCCGCACACCGGGCACACATAATCCTCGGGCAGCTCGGGCGTATCGACCTCAACCTCGTAACCGCAAACGACGCACACGAACTTATACGTCTTCTTCTCCTCAGCCATGATGTTCTCCTCTCAAACGCGACTGGTGATGTACTTCATTTATCAGTATAGATTCTCAATAATATAATGCAAGTATTTTTAAAACATTTCTAGCCTTGATACGAGGACGCCTTCGGAGGCGTCTTGCCCTTCAGGACCTTATGGTAGTAATCGTAGGTGAGCGGCGTCTCGTCACTCAAGCGCTCGGCATCCTCGACCTCGCCGATAAACAGTAGATGCGTGCCAACATCCACAGTGTCGATCAAATGGCAGCTAAACAGGGCCGCCGCGTGCTCGGGCACATAGGGCATGCCCAGAGCCGTCTCGCGGGTCTCGTATTTGGCAAACTTGTCATAATCGCTGCTGGTGCGGAACCCAAAGTTACCGATGTAGAGCATATCGGCGGTCTGATCGATCACGGTCAGCGCGAACGCTTTGGCCGAAGCGATGACGCCCGAGGTGACGTTGTCCTTGTTCACGGCAACCGAAATGCGCGGCGGCATGGACGTCACCTGCACCGCAGTGTTGATGACGCAGCCGGCGCGCAGCCCGTCTGCCGCGGCGCTCACCACGTACAGACCGCTCGGCATGGTAAAGAACGCAGTTTTGTCCATAACAATCACTCCCCTAACCCGGGTTGGAACCTCATGGATGTATGTACCCACAAAAAAGGCGGCGCCCACAACGGACACCACCTTTGAGACATATGTGTCAAAACAGTATAAGCAAGATGAGACGCCCGCAGTTGCGGTGAAATAAGGACTGAATAGCCCCTCAAACAGGCAAAACAGTCCGTATTCCACCGTAACTTATACAGAACGCCTAGCGATTGCGCTCCTTGAGGGCGCGGTCGATCTCGCGCTGGACATCGCGCTTGGCCATATCCTCGCGCTTGTCGTAAAGTTTCTTGCCGCGGCCTAGGCCCAGCAGCAGCTTTACGCGGCCGTCGGTATTAAAGTAGAGCTCCAGCGGCACCAGCGCATAGCCGCGGTTGCGAAGTTTGCCGTCAAGAAAGCCGATCTCCTTGCGGTGCAGCAGCAGACGGCGCCGACGGTCGGGATCGCGATTCCACACGCCACCATGGCTATAAGGGTGGATATGCAGGCCGACGAGCCAGCACTCCCCGCCACGAATCAGTGCGAAGGTATCGGTAATCTGGCACGCGCGCTCGCGAATCGACTTGACCTCGGTACCGCTCAGCTCAATACCGCACTCAAACGTCTCATCGATAAAGTACTCGTGATGTGCCGAGCGATTCTTGGAAATGAGCTTGCGCTCGCGCTTACTGGGCATCGCCGGCCTCCTTGGCGCCATCGGCGTTTGAGCCCGCAGCCTCGCGCTTTGCCTTGCGCTCGGCGTTAAGCTCGGCATCACTCTCGCGCACCAGCTTGATAATCGCCGCGCACGCCTCTTCGCCCACCAGGTCGCGGGCACGGACCGTCAGGCGCGTAGCCTCCTGCTTGTCGCCGTCGCTTGCAGCATCGGTCGCGCACATGATCAGGCAGATGGCGATCTCGGCCGAAGGCGAGGTCGGCACGCCCTGCAGGGCGAGCTCACCCATCACATGGTCGTCACTCTCGTCCGCGGCATCCGGATAGGTGGTATGGATCTTGTTGAGCAGGCGCGTCGTATGCGCATCATTGGGCGCCAGGCGCAGCGCCAGACGCGCGCAGCCCACGGCAGCCGAAATGTTCTCGGTCTCGGGCTCCAAGAAGTACTGACCCAAGTTGGTGTAGGCGCGTGCGGCGCACTTACCGTCGCTCGCGCGCTCCAGCACCGAGAACGAGAGCGATGCCCACTCCTGCTTGTCCTCGAGCGCGCGGAACAGCTCGGCCAAGTCCAAGCGATAGTTGCAGTTCATGGGATCCCAACGCACGGCCTGCATCAGGGCATTCCGAGCACTCACATAATCCTGCTGGCGAATGTAGGCAAACGCCATGTCGGAGTACAGGCGGTCAAAGGGAACCTCGACCTGCACCAGCTCGCGCGGATCCTTCTCCACACGGCGATAGGCCAGGCGCTCAAACTTGCTGTCGAAGCTAAAGTACTGGCGCTTCTCCTCCGTCTTGCACTCAGCGTCGATATACTCCTCGGCGAGCTCCACCAGACGCTCAAGCAGCGGCGTCGCCGTAGCCAGGTCGCCCTGCGCCAGATAGTTCTCGGCATACGTGATGTCTTCCAAGCTGATAGGCAGGTCCATGACAACTCCTCGGTCCGGGCGGCAGACTCAACGCGCGCCTTAAATATCGGTCAATACACAAAACCCGGGTCTCTAACGAGGCCCGGGCGTTCAATTTTGGTAGCCCGTACCAGATTCGAACTGGTGATCTCCGCCTTGAGAGGGCGGCGTCCTAAACCGCTAGACGAACGGGCCATATGTAGCAAATGCAATGGCTGGGATGGAGGGAGTCGAACCCCCATTGACGGAACCAGAATCCGCTGTCCTGCCATTAGACGACATCCCAATGACTGCATCGCTGCGCTCGGCTGTGCCTTTGCGCAAGAAAGAAATATACGGGAAGTCCGGCCGTGACGCAAGCCCCAATTTTGACTTTTTTGAAATTCAGTCAAATACGGCCAACACGTGAAGGACCTGTGAAGTCGACCGCTGCACACGAAGGGCAAAACGCCGCGAGCGGTAGCCGTCAACCGTTGGCAGATTCTACCGCGAAAACGATAGCACCAGGCAACACAATCGAAGTATCAATGATCACGTAGATATCGAGGCGCCATGGACGAAGAGCTTGATTACCTATGGGAGACCCTGGGCCTCGAGATCACTGCTGACCTTTGGCCCGAACGGGACAAAATCCATCCCACTCTGCGCCCCGCCATCACGGTGATGCAGGCAAAATACCGCCGTGCATCCTTTTTGATCATGCGGATGTCATGGCACGCGGGACTCCCCGACCTTAAGCGAATCCAGGCAAGCCTCGTCGAGCTGTCCGGTATGCCGACCGTCATATCCGAGGCGCACCTGGAGCAGCGCCAGCGCGAGCGACTGCAACAGCAGCGGATCCCCTTTATCTGCCCCGGCGTTCAGGCATATCTGCCCTTTATGGACGAGGAGTACTGGAGCGGCAAGCCCAACAAGCACGTAAAGGTCTACGATCCGCACGAATGGGCGCAGTTGGAGGACTGACTGGGGCAAGCCTGCCGGCGGAAAGTGCGTCCCAGATTTCAAGCTCAAACCGGTCCCCACTTTCCCATCGAGCCCTCAACCGGAAACCGTATCCCGTAATCGAAGCTCAAAACGGGTCGCACTTTCCGCAGCCGCTACAGCAACGCCTCGACCCAAGCCGATTCCCTAAAGCCGGGAATCGCAAAGTCGTCGCCCACCAACAGCGGACGCTTGACCAGCATGCCGTCGGTCGCCAGCAGCTCGTAGCACTCCCGATCCGTCATGCCCGCATCTAGACGCGCCTTCAGGCCCAGCTCTCGATATTTCATGCCCGACGAATTAAAGAAGCGCCGCACCGGCAGTCCCGAACGAGCAATCCAGGTCGCAAGCTCATCAGCCGTGGGATTGTCCAAAACGATATCGCGGTCGATATACTCTACCCCGTGTTCGTCCAGCCATGCCTTGGCCTTCTTACAGGTCGAGCACTTGGGATATTCAACAAACAGTACGGTCATGGAAATCCTCCGAATATAGATCGGCCAACGCAGGCACACGCCACACGAGGCGCCTTCGCATGATGGGCCAATTGTAGCCCACGGGTCACACGCTAAACGAACCGTACCCCGAATCCGCGTTTGATGAACGGCAGCAGCTCCATTGCCTCGGGCGTGATATGACCCGCAACGTTCATGCGCTCGTCACCGGGAAGATCGACCCGCGCAATCTCAAGCTCGCCTTCGTAGCGCCCATAGCCGCTATTGCTCACAGCGATCGACCCCGTCTTTCGTGACAGGCCGGCACCGGCATCCATCGGCACGGAATCCGGCTTAAGCGTCGTACGCGACTCCTGAGACCTAAAGATGAGGGTGCTCGAATCGGGTCGGTCGTGATGAATCTGCCCACGTACATAGGCATAACCGGGCTCAAGCTCGCATTGCAGGTCCACGTATCCGGCGGAAACATGAGCAAACTGCGCCCAGCCCGCATCGGAAAGATCGGGGTCGCCGACCAACACAATGTCGCAATCGGCGCCATGTGCAAGCTCAAGCATATTGAGAGCAACCTTTGACGCGCGACCGCGCTGCGCCTCGACCGTCGGCAGTCCCTCGAATACCGGCCCGCGAACGTTAGCATCACCCGGCACAAAAGCCATGATTTCGAATCCAAGCGCCGCAAGACGAAGATTCACCCGAGCAATGTCCTCCAGAGTTAAACCGGTATAAGGCTTGGGGTAAAAATTGTGGCAGGCGGCAAAACGAGTCACATCGGCACCGGCCTCACGCCACGATGCGATTTCATCAGAACTCACCGTCGATGCATTGACCACAATGCGAAATACACCGGACAGCTCCGCGACCCGCTGGGCGCTAAAGCCATAGTCCAAACGAAGGTATTCCAACCCCAGGTCGCGCAGGTCCTCGATGCGCTCAAGCCCGAGCAAATCGCACGTGCGCGGCCCCACATCGGCAATGAGCGCAATGCCGCGGGCGGAAAGCAACGACAGCACCTGGCGAACCTTATCGGCATACGCCGCTCCCCCATCCTCGGGAATATGCAGTGAGGTAAACGCATAGCGTGCACCCGCCGCGGCACCACGCTCAATTGTCCGCTCAATATCCTGCAGAGGGCTGGAAAGATAAATCGAAATACCCGTTTTCACGCTTCAACACTCCTTTAAAAAAGGCCGGCGGAGCAGTTAGCCCCGCCGGCACAACCATAGCATCAAGAAA
>URTP01000067.1 GCA_900550835.1 uncultured Collinsella sp.
TGCCTCCCGGCGCATTCCGCAGGGGGAGCGATATTTTGCAGCACGAAGTGCGTAGCAAAATATCGCTCATGCCCGAGGACGCGCCGGGAGGCAACACCGATTCGGGGCCGGACATATAGATCTACCTGCGCAATTACAAATTCGTAAACTTTTTTGAAAAAAGTGCTTGCACAGTTCTCGAATCATAGGTTATCATCTACTTCGTTGAACGCGCGGGTCGAACAAAACGAACTGCGAATCAACAACATAGCATGTCGGAGTGGCGGAATTGGCAGACGCGCTAGCTTGAGGTGCTAGTGACCGCTTTTTGGTCATGCGGGTTCAAGTCCCGCCTCCGACACCATCGCATTTGAGAAGCCTCTTCGGAGGCTTTTTTGTTACCGATAGACGGTGGGGTCCACGATGGAAACGCTTGAACGCAACGAGTGGGCAGACGTTGCCCAACTAGTCGAGATCACGAGCGATGCTGTCATCATCTGCGAGCTCGACGGAACCATTCTGCATGTGAATAATCGCTTACTTGGTTTGATGTGCGAGGAACGCGCCGACGTCATCGGTGGAGATGTTAAAGACGTCCTGTACTCGTCCGCTTTTGAACGTGCGACGGAACATCGTTTGCCATTTGAAACTGATGGCTCCGAGAGCGAACTGATGCTCAAGCTGAGCGATGGCTCCTTTATTCCCGTATTGGTTCGCGCAGGCTCCGTAACGCCTCCACGTATCTTTGGGCGCCGCGCGCCACGTGTCCTGGTGGCGCTTCACAGTATTGAGGAACAGTATTCTCACGACCGGCAACTCAAGCGTGCGTTATCGGAGCTTAGAGTGGCGAACAAGCGTCTCTCTGGCACGCTCTCGGTCATTATGAGCACTGTGGGCTCCGATGAGTTACCCAGCCTGCTTGATACCGTTTTGAACCAGCTTGTAGGAACGCTCGATGCTTCGGGTGCTGCTATCTATTTTTCTGAGAGCGGCGGCTTTAAGCTCCGCGGTGTTTCCAAGGAGCTGCTCGACAGCTACCTGCCCGAGTTTTTGCCGTATGGCGCTGGCATTCCGACGTATGTTCTTCGCGAGTCGCGTGCCTGTCGCTTGTCGATTCAACAGGACCTTGAGGGCGATAAGGCCGCCTCCGGTATGTTCATGGACCTGGATAATCGTTCTAAGCACCTGTTGCGCATGCAGGATATGCCTCCGTACCGCAGTGAAATCTGTCTTCCCGTTTTTTACGGTACGCAGATCCTCGGCGTGCTGGAAGTTGGTTGGAAACGCCCCCAGGCACCGCTCGCTTATGATGTTAATGTACTTGAGGTCATTTGCGATTACCTGTCTATCCAGCTGGTCGGCATGGCATCGAGCCTTCGCTCCCGTCGCACGGCCGAGCTTGGCCGCTCGCTCAATGTCTTGCGGGATGAGTTGTTTACCTTTCTAGACGATTCCGCCGCGGCTACCCAGGCGGTATCGTCCGAGATCTGCAATATGCTCAACTGCCATTTTTGCCCTATTGAGCATGACGCCAGTCTGGATTCCTACGTCATAGATTTTGAAGGCGGCAGTCGCGTTGCTTTGCCGGACGATCCCGAGAAGCTTTTCTTTTCCACGACGGCGCCAGCGGCACGTTTGGGGGCTGCCCCTGATGGCTTTGAGGCATCTGTTTTGGGCGGCACGAGTGCCGAGGACCTTAAACACGTCCGTATAACTCGCGTTGACGAATCGATGCCTATGGGAGGCTGGCTTAGAGCGCATGGCCTGCCTTGCCAGGGTCTCTACGTCGACGCCGGCATCGAGGCGGGGCGCCCACGCCCTGAGGGCGATGGCAAGCACAGTAACGACGCAATCGTTCCTGCTTCTGTTGCGAAGGGGCCGACGACGCGTGCGCTGCTGCTTCGTGATGGTAGCCAAGAGCCGATTGATGATCTTGAATATGACTACTTGGTGCACTTGGCGCATGACTTTGAACTGATCTACGAAGGCGAATCTCAAAAGCGCGAGGAGCGCCATATCGCTCAGACCCTCCAGATTGGCATGAGAAATTCCCTGGGGGATGTTCCGGGAATCGCCGCCGATTCGGTGTACCTGTCGGCCACGAACTCAGCGTTGGTCGGCGGCGATTTCTATACGCTCATCCGTCTTCCCGACGACTGCGCCGTCATGATTTTGGGCGATGTGTCTGGCAAAGGCATTGAGGCTGCATCGATGTCCGCGCTCGTCAAGACGGCCCTGACGGCATATGCCTGGGAGGGCGCTGGACCGGCCCGCATGGCACGCTCCCTTAACAGCATGCTCATGGGCTTCTCGAGGGTCGAGACGTTCGTGACGGCCTTTATCGCCAAGATTGACCTTAAAACCGGACGCGCAACGTATTGTTCGGCGGGCCATCCTCCGACCATGGTCATCAGGCCAGAGTCGATGCCGCTGGGTGGCGGCGAGGCCCGTGGGGGAGAGGTCGAGCTGCTTGGTTGCCAATCGGGCGTAATCGGTGCATTTGAGAGCATGGTTTACGAGACGGGCGTGTTTACGTTCGCTCCTGGCGACATGCTCTTCATGTATACGGATGGAACGATTGAGGCCCGCGACCGCACCGGAGCGTTCTTTGGCGAGCAGCGCCTTCGTGATCTTCTGCTCTCTGTCTCGGGTGAGGGCGTATCGGGAATCTGCGGCAAGGTCTTGGGCGAGCTCGACCGATTTACCGAATCGGCGCTGGACGATGACATCGCATTAGTGTCTCTTGAGTTTTTGCGGGGCCGGTCCTAAACAGCGACGCTGGGCGCGCCGAATCCGCACGGTTGCGGAAAGGCATGCATCGAACAAGCTCTTTTGGGGAACCATGGTCGTATGAATGAGTGGAATGACATAGCGGTTTTGACGCCACCAGGCGATATCGACATCGCCACGGTGCCTGCGCTGCGTCGGCGGTTGGATGCTTTGATTGGCCGCGGCGTGCGTCGTGTCGTCATCAACTGTCAGGCTGTTAGCTTTATCGATTCGACGGGCTTGGCATACCTGCTTACGCGCGCTCGTGAGCTCATGAGGCGAGAAGGCCTGCTTTCGCTCGTCAATGCATCAGGTGAAGTTGTTCGCTTTTTGGAGATTGCTCGTCTTGTCGATATCCTTCATGTCGCGGGGCCGGCACGGGAGCCTATTCCCGCCATTCCGGTGGGGGAGCTGCCTCGCTGGAGTAAGAGCGTCGAGGTCCGTCAGGGTATCGAGAATCTTCCATACTACCGACATCGCATCGCCGAACTCCTTGAATCGCTTCCGTTGCGCCGTGACGAGCGCTACGATGTCGCATTGGCGTCGGGGGAGGCACTGGGTAATGCCTATGACCATGCGGGCGGTATCGGGTGCGTCCTGACGGTTCAGGCCTATGGCGATCGCGTTGTGGTTGAGGTGCTTGATCGAGGTGCTGGCTATTCTATCGATGAAACGAGCGAGCCGGTCGCATCCGAGGAACGCGGCCGCGGTATCAAGCTTATGCGTATGCTCGTCGATAACGTGGAGGTTGCTCGTCGTACGGACGGCGCTGGCACGCGCGTGCAGATGGTGAAGCTGTTTAGCGGAGCACTGGAATCGTGTGCCTAGCCAATCGCTTTAGCGCGTTTAGCTACTAAGAACATGCGGCAGACAAGTTTTTTGAAAAAAGTACTTGCGTCTTTTGGACAACTCGCGTAAATTAATAACCCGCAAGCGGACATGGCTCAGTTGGTAGAGCACAACCTTGCCAAGGTTGGGGTCGCGGGTTCGAGCCCCGTTGTCCGCTCCATTTGGGCGTTTAGCTCAGGGGGAGAGCGCTTCCCTGACACGGAAGAGGTCAGAAGTTCAAATCTTCTAACGCCCACCAAATGTTCGCAGCCCAGAGGCATCGCCTCTGGGCTGTTTTGTTTTACGTCGCCAAATGGGTCGCCAAATACGTCACCAAATATCGAGTTTTTGATCTTCCGGAATGCTTCTCAGTAGTCATCCGAGAAAACTCCCATCTTCTCCGTTTGCATGCACATATCTTTCAAGGATTCGTGCCGCGGTTGCATGAGGCTCGGCAAGGCACGACCGCAACATGTTGGTCAAGCATAATCTTTTGGATTCTTTTGGCGTGAGCGGCTTGGTTTTGGTAGGATTTGTCAGCGGCTTGACTAAGGGGGTTTTATAACTGCCATGCAGGTAGCCGTGTTGGTAACGTTTTACCGACTTGTCAAATACCCCTCATTTTTAATGCGTCTGCAAAATGACCAATTGCTTTGACCTGCTGAAACACTATATGTTGTGTTTGACCTAAAAAAAGAATACAGGATATAGATGCTTCTTTGTCGTATGATAGATGGCGGACAGAGAACGAAGACCTTAACTGCCTCTTTTGAACGTGTCCTTGAACCGCTTGATTGGCTCTAGGGAATGTCCGCATGGAGGCTTATGGTTTATCGAGAACACAGATTGCGCGACGGCGCCGCAAGGCAGGGGCAGGCCCTGCCGGGCATCGTTTGGCTCTGAAGCGCAATGAGGCTACGACGCGAAAGAGGCAAGAGGATGAAGATCATCAAGCGCAGCGGCACCGAGGTTGTCTTTGACATCGATAAGATCGTCAATGCCATCCGCGCCGCAAACTTGGAGGTCGAGGAGAGCTCTCGTCTTACCGACCGCCAGGTGGTTTATGCGGCGCAAAACGTCGCCGAGGCATGCGAGAACGCGGGCCACACCGTTTCGGTCGAGGAGATCCAGGATTTGGTCGAGGACGAGATCATGCGTCTCGACTGCTACGAGGTCGCCCGCCACTACATCATCTATCGCTATGTTCAGAGCCTGAAGCGCCAGAAGAACACGACCGACGACAAGATTCTGTCGCTGATCGAGTGCAATAACGAAGAGGTCAAGCAGGAGAACTCTAACAAGAACCCGACCGTCAATTCCGTCCAGCGCGACTATATGGCCGGCGAGATTTCAAAGGATCTGACTCAGCGTGTGCTGCTGCCCCAGGAGATCGTGGATGCCCACAATGAGGGCCTGATCCACTTCCACGATTCTGACTACTTTGCCCAGCACATGCACAACTGCGACCTGGTGAACCTGGAGGACATGCTCCAGAACGGCACCGTTATCTCGGGCACGCTGATCGAGAAGCCGCACAGCTTCTCGACTGCCTGCAACATCGCGACGCAGATTATCGCCCAGGTTGCTTCCTCCCAGTACGGCGGCCAGTCTATTTCACTGACCCATCTCGCCCCGTTTGTTGAGGTGAGCCGTCAAAAGATTCGCGGCGAGGTTGCCCGCGAGCTCGAGGAGCTCGGTGTTTCGGCATCTGCCGAAAAGGTCCGTGAGGTCGTTGAGGACCGTCTGCGTGACGAGATCCGTCGCGGCGTCCAGACGATTCAGTATCAGGTTGTGACCCTTATGACCACAAACGGCCAGGCGCCGTTTGTGACGGTCTTTATGTATCTCAACGAGGCTCGCTCAGCGCAGGAGAAGCACGACCTTGCCATGATCGTGGAGGAGACGCTTCGTCAGCGCTATGAGGGCGTTAAGAACGAAGCCGGTGTGTGGATTACCCCGGCATTCCCCAAGCTTATCTATGTACTCGAGGACGATAATGTTCACGAGAATTCCCCGTACTTCTACCTGACCCAGCTGGCTGCCAAGTGCACCGCCAAGCGCATGGTGCCCGACTACATCTCCGAGAAGAAGATGCGCGAGCTCAAGCTGTCTAAGGGCGAGACCGCTGGCAACGGCGATTGCTACACCTGCATGGGTTGCCGCAGCTTCTTGACGCCCGACCGCTCCGGTAACGGATTTAACAATGTGGCCAACGCGCTGAACTATGACCCGAACAAGCCCAAGTACTATGGTCGCTTTAACCAGGGCGTCGTGACCATCAACCTGCCCGATGTCGCGCTGAGCTCGCACCAGGATATGGACAAGTTCTGGAAGATCTTCGACGAGCGCCTTGAGCTGTGCCACCGCGCCCTGCTGTGCCGTCATGAGCGTCTGATGGGTACGCTTTCGGATGCCGCACCGATTCTTTGGCAGTACGGTGCCCTCGCCCGTCTGAAGAAGGGCGAGACGATCGACAAGCTGCTCGTGGGCGGTTACTCCACCATTAGTCTGGGTTATGCCGGCCTGTATGAGTGCGTCAAGTATATGACGGGCCACAGCCACACCGAGAAGGAGGGCACGCCCTTTGCCATGGCCGTCATGCAACGCATGAACGACAAGTGCGCCGAGTGGAAGGCCGAAAGCGATATGGACTTCTCGCTGTACGGTACCCCGCTTGAGTCGACGACCTACAAGTTCGCCAAGTGCCTGCAGCGTCGTTTTGGCATCATCCCGGGCGTGACGGACAAGGGCTACATCACCAACAGCTACCACGTCCATGTGTCTGAGGAGATTGATGCTTTCGATAAGCTCAAGTTCGAGGGTATGTTCCAGCAGCTTTCGCCGGGCGGTGCCATCTCCTACGTCGAGGTTCCCAACATGCAGGACAACCTCAAGGCTGTCATTCGCGTGATGCAGTACATCTACGACAACATCATGTACGCCGAGCTCAACACCAAGAGCGACTACTGCCAGGTGTGCGGCTACGACGGCGAGATCAAGATTGTCGAGGATGACGGCAAGCTGGTGTGGGAGTGCCCCAATTGCGGCAATCGTGACCAGGAGAAGATGAATGTCGCCCGTCGTACGTGCGGCTACATCGGTACCCAGTTCTGGAACCAGGGTCGAACCGAGGAAATCCGCGACCGCGTGCTGCATCTCTAATAACCATCCCAGGCCGCCCCGTAGCGAGGCCCCGGACCTTTACTCGCTATTTCGGACAGTCCTGGCTCACGACGGAGGCGCCACTGGCGCCTCCTGTTCGTGTGGAACTCATATCGAGCAAAGGCCCGGGGCCTCGCTACGGGGCAGCCAAGTTGACGTAGCTGAGATGCAGTACGCGGTCTGCTCACTCCTCGAAGTTCTTAGCGGAAATAATTCGGGCTGCAGCTGCGATTTACTTGCGATGGCGGTTGAGCCGCAACTCAGTTTTTATTAGACCACGAACCCTATACTCGATGTTCGCTTCGTTCATTGAGTTACCCTTTGCATGAGGTCGGGACATATCGTCCCGCCCGCAGTTTCGCAGGCCGCAGGCCGAGAATGTTTGAGGACGGGATGATATGTCCCGGCCTCCCGGGAGAGTTACCTATGAACTACGCGAACATTAAGTATTTCGACATTGCTGATGGGGAAGGCGTTCGTACTTCTCTGTTTGTGAGCGGGTGCCGTCGTGGGTGCAAGAACTGCTTTAACTCTGTCGCGTGGGACTTTGCTGCGGGCGAGCCCTTTAATCGTGCCGTCGAGGACAAAATTATCGAGAGTCTCGACCATCCCTTTATCGATGGCCTGACGATTCTGGGCGGCGAGCCTATGGAACCCGAGAATCAGGCGGGGCTCGTTGACTTTATCGAACGCGTGCGTGCGGCCTATCCCGCGGGGTCGGGCAAGACCATTTGGTGCTTCACCGGCGACGTGCTCGAGGAGCTTATGCCGGGTGGTCGTCACCATACCGAGGCGACGGACCGTATCCTTGCCTGCCTCGATATGTTGGTGGACGGCCCGTTCGTTCAGGATCTGTACGATATCTCGTTGCGCTTTAGGGGCTCGAGCAATCAGCGCGTGATTGATATGAACGCCACGCGCGCCCGTGCTGTGCGCGAGGGCGTTGCGCTTTGCGACGCTGTGGAGCTTTGGCGGGACGATCCGGTCTATTCGACCCATACTATGTAGCTTGTGGCCGATGCCAAAGGGCGTGGTACCATAGCGCGAACGTGAAATCGGAAAAGTGAGGCCCAGATGGTCGATCAGGAAAAAGTCGAGGCCGCCATTAAGCTGTTGCTTGAGGGCATAGGCGAGGACCCAACTCGTGAGGGCCTGCTGGAGACCCCGGCGCGCGTTGCCCGTATGTATGGTGAGATCGCCGGCGGTATGGATCAGAGTGCCGAGGAGCACCTGTCCAAAACCTTTGCCGTCGCTTCGAACGACTTGGTTATTGAGCGCGACATTACGTTTTACTCGCTGTGCGAGCACCATCTGCTGCCGTTTTATGGCAAGGCTGCGATCGGCTATATCCCTAACGGTCGCGTGGCGGGTCTGTCTAAGCTCGCTCGCACGGTTGAAGTCTATGCCCGTCGTCTGCAGCTGCAGGAGCAGTTGTGTGCACAGGTTGCCGATGCCCTCATGGAATATCTTGCTCCCCAAGGGGCGATTGTGCTGATGGAAGCCGAGCACATGTGCATGACGATGCGCGGCGTGCAAAAGCCCGGCACCAAGACCGTGACGCTCGCTCGCCGCGGCGTCTTTGAGACCGATCCCGCGCTCGAGGAGCGGTTCTTTAGGATGCTGGGCCGTTAGCATGAGGGTCGTCAACGACTTTACATCGAAGACCGATGAGGGGACGTCGCGTCGCGGCTTCATGGCTTCGGGCCTGGCCCCCTTTGGTGCTATGCCTCGCATTGATTACATTTGTGCCAACGGGCTGTTTCGGCGGCACCTGGGCAACATTGCGCAGTTGGAATCGGGGCGCATCTTCTGCCGCCACGGTATTGACCATCTGCTCGATGTCGCTCGCATTATGTGGATCAAGAATCTCGAGGAACAGCTCGAATTTGACCGCGAGGTCATCTACGCCACGGCACTTCTTCACGATATCGGCAAAGATGAACAGTATGAATCGGGTATATCCCATGATGTTGCAAGCGAACGCGTCGCCGATGCGATTCTCGGCGGCATGCCCGATGATGTGGCGTTTGAGCCGGCCGATGCCGCAGCCATTAAGACGGCCATTCTGGGCCATCGAAAGCTGCGCGTGAACAGCCAACCGCTTGAGCGTCTGCTCTATGCGGCCGATAAAGCGTCGCGCGCCTGCTTTGCATGCCCCGCGCGCAATGCTTGCAACTGGAGCGATGATAAAAAGAACCTGTCGATTCGCGTGTAGTTAGTTTGCGCGGTCGGGGTTCTAAACGAAGGAGACGATCGCGATGAGCAATAAGAAACTGCCCGAGAATGCAACCAAGACTGAAGGTGCCGAGCTCGCCCGCCGTGGAAGGGGCGAAATATCCACCGCAACGGCGGTACCCCACGTGAGCTATGACGATCTGCGCCATGCCGACCGCATCACCGTTGAAGGTCTTGAGGTTTTTGCTAACCACGGCGTATATCCCGAAGAGAACGCGCTGGGCCAGAAGTTCATCGTGTCCCTGGTGCTCTATGCCGACCTGCGTGCAGCGGGGGAGCACGATAACCTGGACGCCTCGATTGACTACGGCTCGGTATGCCACGATGTCGATGGCTATCTGCGCGAGCATACGTTTAAGCTCATCGAGGCTGCAGCCGAGGGTGTGGCCCAGATGCTGCTGCGTCGTTACCCCCTGCTGCTTGGCGTGCACGTTAAGCTCGATAAGCCTTGGGCGCCCGTCGGTCTTCCCCTGGCAAGCTGCGGTGTCGAGATCGAGCGCGTGCGCTAACCGACTCTAGAGCTCGTTGGCGGGCGGTTTTTTGAGCCGCTGCGACAGAGCCCTGTTGTTGGGGCAGTACGTGTCGAGCAGCGCGTGAAACCGCTGATTGTGGCTTGGCTCGAGCAAGTGGACGAGCTCGTGGGCGACAACCATGTCGAGGCATTCGACGGGGTAGGCGGCAAGTTCTCGTGCGATGCGAACGGCGCCGGATTTGGGCGTGCAGGAGCCCCAACGCGTTTTCATGCTGCGTACGGAAACGCGGGAAACGGCGACATCCATTGCGATTTCGTATGCGTGCACAATATCGCGCAGTGCCGATGTGACCTCGGACGTATAGAGCTGGTCAATATGGGCTTGGATCTCACTGGGCGTTAAGCCGTCGAGGGTCGCGTTCCACTTGGCCTGCGGACGTTCGTCTGGCTCGTCGGTACCCATAAAACTTGCGAAGGTAGCCTGCTTGGGCCGCGGTGCGGGTGATGCAAAGTTATGATCGAGTGCATCCTGTACCGTGATGGGCTTGCCCCAAAGTGCAATGATCGAGTGGGGGCTGAGCGACTCCTGTGCCGTCGTCTGACGTTGCTCGCGCTGGGCAAGTCGGCTGATAATCCAGGCGCTGTTGCGCTTCACAAACGCTTCGATACGCTCGCGGCTGGCGCCGAGCGGCGCGCTGGCGTGGACCTCACCGCTCGATGTGACGCGTAGGTTGAAGTTCTTGACGCACTTTTTGGTAACGACGACGGGGATGGGCGTCCCATCCGGTCGGGGTACGGAAATCGTAAACTGCTGCGTCAAAAGCGGTCCTTCAGATTGGGGACGGGCCGGCATGTCGACCGTTCGGCATGCCGGCCCGCTCAAGGGATGTGAAATTAATAACGCTCGAAGAAGGCAAGCGCGTTGTCGCTGCAGAGCTTTTGCATCACGGTCTTGCCAAAATGCTTGGAAAGCATGTTCTGGAATTCGGGCATCTTGCTGGCATCGGAGAGGAAAGCGGGCACCGTGGCGCCGTCCCAGTCGCCGCCGAGCGCGATGACGTCCTCGCCGCCCAGGTCGAGCCAGTGCTCGATATGCGCCGCCAGCTGGTCGAAGGTGACGTCTGCGGCGGTCTTGTCGGTTGCGTCGTTGGAAAGGAACTCGCTGCAGTAGTTGAGGCCGACGATGCCACCCATGTCGCGAATGGTGCGGAACTGGTCGTCGGTAAGGTTGCGTTTGGCGCCGCAAACCGCACGGGAGTTGGAGTGGCTGGGG
>URTP01000068.1 GCA_900550835.1 uncultured Collinsella sp.
CGGCTCTTCCGATCATCGAGACCCAGGACGGCGACGTCTCGGCCTACATTCCGACCAACGTCATTTCCATTACCGATGGTCAGATCTACCTGCAGTCCGAGCTCTTCTTCCAGGGTCAGCGCCCGGCAGTCGACGTGGGCATCTCCGTGTCCCGCGTCGGTGGCGATGCGCAGACCAAGGCCATGAAGCAGGTCGCCGGCAACCTCCGTCTGGACCTCGCTTCGTACCAGGAGCTCGCTGGCTTTACGCAGTTCGGCTCCGACCTCGACGAGGCTACTCAGAAGCAGCTGACCCATGGTGCTCGCATGACCGAGCTCCTGAAGCAGCCGCGTTACAAGCCGTTTGAGGTTGGCGAGCAAATCGTTACGCTGTTCGCTGGCAACGAGGGCTTCCTGGATGACTTGGAGATCGCCGACGTGCTGCCCTTCCGTGCCGAGCTCATCGAGTACATGGACAATGGCTTTGGTTCGCTGCTCGACAAGGTTCGCGCCAAGAAGATCGATGATGACACCAAGGCTGAGCTCTTGCGCGTCATCGGCGACTTCAAGCAGCAGTTCATGGCCAAGCACCATGCCGATACGACTGGATCAGAGGAGAACTAAGCCCTATGGCCAACCTTCGCGACATTAAGAAGCGAATCTCCTCGGTTACCACGACCAAGCAGATCACGCGCACGATGGAGATGGTCTCTACGGCCAAGATCCGTCGTGCCCTCGATCGCTCCAAGCAGGCCGAGCCCTATAAGGAGGCGCTGACCGACGTCATGTTGACGGTCGCCGGCGACGCCTCCTGTTCGGGCACCGATCCCATGCTGCAGAAGCATGAGAGCGTTAAGCGTGGCCTGATTGTCGTCATTGCCTCGGACCGCGGCCTTGCCGGCGGTTTCAATACGACGGTGGAGCGCACGGCCGAAAAGCTCGCCGCTTCTTGGGCGAACGACGGCATCGAGCGCGAGATCATTGCGTGCGGACGCAAGCCGGCCACGTATTTCCGCGACCGCGCAAACGTCATCATGCACTTTGAGGGCAATTCCTCCGAGCCCGATTTTAATCAGGCTCGCATGATTTCCTCTCATATCTGCGATGCGTATCGTGCCGGTGAGCTTGACCGTGTCGAGCTTGTCTACCACCACGCCAAGAACCGCGTGGATCAGGAGCTTCGCGTCGAGCACTTGCTGCCGCTCGATCCCGAGATGATCGCTATGGCCCACGGTCCGCGTAAGAACGAGACCGACGCCCCTAAGCGCATCTCGTCCACGTTCGAGTTCGTGCCCTCTCCCGAGCATGTTCTCGGCAAGCTTGTACCGTCGTATATCCTGACGGTCATCTACCAGGCCCTGATCGATTCGGCGGCCGCCGAGCAGGGTGCACGCCGCAAGGCCATGCACTCCGCGACGGAAAACGCCACCGCGATCATCTCGACCCTTACCCGCACGTATAGTCGCGTGCGCCAGGCTTCGATCACGACCGAGATTAACGAGATCGTCGGCGGAGCCTCAGCATTGGAGGAACAGTAATGGCTAATAACACCGTAAAGCTTGCGGTCGAGGAAGCCACCAAGAAGACGACTGCCGGTGATGGTCGCATCGTGCGAATCATCGGCCCTGTCGTCGACGTCAAGTTTGACGGCGCGGTGCCCCCGATCTACAACGCGCTCACGGTCGAGGCCGAGACCCCGATCGGTCATCTGAGCACGATCCTCGAGGTCGAGAGCCAGCTTCCGGGCGGCGTCGTCCGCACGGTCGCCATGTCCTCGACCGACGGCCTGCAGCGCGGCCTCATCGCCACCGATACCGGTGAGCCCATGAAGATGCCCGTTGGTCCCAAGACGCTCGGTCGCATTTGGAACGTCATGGGCAAGCCCGTCGACGGCAAGCCCATGCCCGAGGTGGAGGAGTTCTACCCCATCCACCATGCAGCGCCCCGCTTTGACGAGCTCACCACCAAGACCGAGATCTTCGAGACCGGCATCAAGGCCGTTGACCTGCTCGAGCCCTACATCCGTGGCGGCAAGACGGGCCTGTTCGGCGGCGCCGGCGTCGGCAAGACCGTTCTGATTCAGGAGCTCATCAACAACCTCGCCCAGGAGCACGGCGGCACCTCGGTGTTCACCGGCGTCGGCGAGCGTACCCGCGAGGGCACCGACCTGTTCCTCGAGATGAGCGAGTCGGGCGTTATCGACAAGACCTGCTTGGTCTATGGTCAGATGAACGAGCCGCCCGGAGCGCGTCTGCGCATCGGTCTGGCCGGCCTTACCACCGCTGAGTACTTCCGTGATCGCGGCCAGGACGTTCTGCTGTTCATCGACAACATCTTCCGCTTCTCCCAGGCCGGTTCCGAGGTTTCCGCACTGCTGGGCCGTATGCCGTCCGCCGTTGGTTACCAGCCTACGCTGGCTACCGAGATGGGCGACCTCCAGGAGCGCATTACCTCGACCAAGACGGGCTCCATTACCTCCGTCCAGGCTGTCTACGTCCCCGCAGACGACCTGACCGACCCGGCGCCTGCCACGACGTTTACGCACCTCGACGCCACCACGGTTCTTTCGCGTAGCATTTCGTCGCTCGGCCTGTTCCCGGCTATCGACCCGCTCGCGTCTTCCTCCGACGCTCTCGATCCCTCGATCGTCGGCGAGGAGCACTACCGTGTCGCCGTCAAGGTCCAGGAGCTCCTGCAGGAGTACTCCGACCTTCAGGACATCATCGCCATTCTGGGTATGGACGAGCTGTCCGAGGAGCAGCGCCTTACGGTCAACCGTGCCCGTAAGATTCAGCAGTTCCTCTCGCAGTCCTTCCACGTCGCCGAGAAGTTCACCGGTAACCCCGGTGTCTACGTCCGCGTCGAGGATACCGTCCGCTCTTTCGCCGAGATTGTCGACGGCAAGGCCGATGACCTGCCCGAGCAGGCTTTCCGCTATGCTTCCACGATTGAGGACGTGCGCGAGCGCGCCCGCAAGATGGGGGAGAAGTAGGTTATGCGTATCCGCATCGTGTGCCCCGTGAGCTGCGCCTATGAGGGCGACGCTGCGTTTGTGTCGATTCCGTCCACGGATGGCGAGTTTGGCGTTCTGCCTGCTCACTCCAGCGAGATCTGCACGATCGACCGCGGTTACGTTCGCGTTTCCGATAAGGCCATGGGCACTGTCGACCACACGTTTGCCGTGGCCGGCGGCTATGCCCAGGTTGCGGACGATGTCGTGACCGTTCTCGCCGAGCGCGCTTGCGATTTGGCGACCGTCGATGCCGACAAGCTTAAAGCTGATATTCAAGGTTTTGAAGAGAAGCTGGGTAATTTGTCGGAGGATGATGCACGCCGCGCCTACCTCTATAATGAAATCGCATGGTGTAAGCTCAAGCTTGCCCAATAGTCAAACGATTTAGCGTTCGACCATTTGCGAACACATCATGCCCGGGATGGCCTAGCCACCCCGGGCATGCTTTTTGAAAGGGTAGACCTTGGATATTATCCGCGTTGAGGGTGGCCACGCCATCGGAGGCTCCGTGCCCGTCTCGGGTGCTAAGAACTCCGCGCTCAAACTCATGGCGGCAACGCTTCTGGCGCCGGGCAAGACGACGCTGCAGAACGTGCCCGATATTTCCGATGTCCACGTGATGGGCAAGGTGCTCAAGGGCATGGGCGCTACGATCGATGTTCTCGACGAGCACACGCTCGAGATTGATACCTCTCAGGTCGATTCCTGGGAGGCCCCCTACGAGCTCGTTGCCAAGATGCGTGCTTCCACCGCCGTCATGGGGCCCCTGCTGGGTCGCTTCCATCGCGCCAAGATCGCCATGCCGGGCGGCTGCAACCTGGGTGCTCGCAAGATCGATATGCACATTCTTGGTCTTGAGGCCCTGGGCGTCGAGTTTGATACCGCCCACGGCTATATCAACGCCAGCGCGCCTCAGGGCCTGCGCGGCACCACCGTCACGCTCGAGTTCGCCAGCGTCGGTGCGACCGAGAACCTCATCATGGCCTCCGTGCGCGCGCAGGGCACCACGGTTATCGACAATGCCGCCCGCGAGCCCGAGATCGTCGATCTCGCCAACATGCTCAACGAAATGGGCGCCAAGATTGTTGGCGCCGGTACGCCTGTCGTGACCATCGAGGGCGTGGAAGAGCTGCATCCTGTTACCCATCGCGTGGTGGGTGACCGCATCGAGGCCGGTACCTTTATCGTCGCCGGTGCGTTGATGGCAGACGATCGCGGTGTCGATGTCACGGGCTTTTGTCCCATTCACTTGGGCATGGTGCTCAAGAAGATGGAGCTCATGGGTATCGACTGCGAGCGCGTCGAGGATGGCGTCCATGTGAACCGTGCTGAGCATCTCAAGCCGGTCGACATCCAGACGCTTCCGTTCCCCGGCTTCCCGACCGACATGCAGGCGCAGATTATGGTGCTCTCCGCCCTCTCCGACGGCAGCTCCGTTATTACCGAGAACATCTTCGAGAATCGCTTTATGTTTGCCTCTGAGCTGGTGCGCATGGGTGCCGACATTCGTATCGAGAGCCATCATGCCATGATTCATGGCGTCAAGGGCTTCTCGGGCGCACAGGTTACCTCGCCCGATCTGCGTGGCGGAGCGGCCCTCGTCGTAGCGGGCTTGATCGCCGACGGGACGACCGAGGTTTCGGCCATCCATCACATCAAGCGCGGCTACGAGCGGTTTGTCGAAAAGCTGCAGGCGCTCGGCGCGCATGTCGAGCATGCTACCGTCTCCGATCCCGTCATCTACTAATACAGGTTGCCTATGTTTAATAAAAAGCCCCTCGCGGATACCACCACCCGAAGACCCTCAACTGGTGCGCAGGCCAAGATCTACAGTCGCGATAACGTGGCTCGTTATTCCGAGCGAGCTCGCCAACGTCGTCGTAGCCACACGATTCGCCACGTCGCGCTCATTGTCGTGCTTGGCGTGCTGCTGAGTGCCACTACCGCTGCCGGCCTGTGGTTTGCCACCATTATGGGCAAGCTCGGCGATTCTAATGTCATTACTGACAATCTGCGTCGGGTTCTGGTTGACACCGATGAGGCAAAGGATCCGTTCTACGTGCTGCTTCTTGGCACCGACGGCCGTCCGGGCGAGGATACGTATCGTGCCGACTCGATTATCCTGGCACGCATCGACCCCACGCAAAAGCAGGCGACGCTCATTTCCGTTCCGCGCGACACCAAGGTCGAGTACAAGGGCGAGACCATGAAGATCAACGCCTGCCATACCGTTGGCGGCGCCGAGGCCATGGTCGAGGCGGTCAACGAGCTGTGCGGTGTTCAGATTTCCCACTATGCCGAGGTCAGCTTCGACGGAATGCAGGCGCTGATTGATTCGGTTGGCGGTATCGACATTAACGCAACCGATGATGTTGACGACCCCGAGCACCTGGATATTAAGATTACCGCTGGCCAGCAGCATATGGACGGTGCCACCGCCCTTACCTATGCCCGCTGCCGCTACACCTATGCCGACGGCGATTACACACGCATGCGCCACCAGCGTCAGGTGCTTGGCGCCCTTGCCAACCAGATTCTCAATAACTTCGATGCCACGAAGATCTTTGGCCTGGTTAATTCGCTGTCCGATATGCTCGTAACCGATATGAGCGTTCAGGATATCGTGGCTACGGTCAACGCCATGCGCGGTATGGATGTCGACGGTATCTACTCGGCCAACCTGCCCTCGTACGCCGACGACAGCACCATGATCGACGGCGTGAGCTACGTCTTTGTCTACGAGGACGAGCTCAAGGAAATGATGGAGCGCGTCGATGCCGGCAAGGATCCCAAGGGTCCCAACACCATGGGTCTTTCCAACGGTTCCAGCTCTACGATCGGCGACCTGAACAACAACACGTCTGACGACTACGCAAACGGTACCGCAACCTCATCGGTCAGCTCTGACGATTCCGATGACTCAAGCGATTCGAGCGATTCGGACTACTACGAAGAGCCCACCGGCGACGGCAACGGCTACGAAGCCAACTACTAAGTTACGGCGTTTTACCAAACGCCGTAACGACTCGACGCTGCGCGCCGCCCAAGGCGACAATTTGTCATTCAAAAGGCAGGGCATGACCAGAAGGTCAATGCCCTGCCTTTTTCATGCCAACTTGTTCGCCTTGGACGTCGCTCGCTGACGTTGGCTCAACCTGCGATGTTGACTACTCCCCTTGTATCAAAAACCGCCCCGTCCTCTGTAGAGGACGGGGCGGTTTGTCTTTTAGGCTTGAGCGGCCAGGCTTATGCAAAGCGGGCGACGAGCTCCTGGAGCACGTCGGTCATCTTGACGAGCGAACTGACCGGGACGAACTCGTTGACGCCGTGGTAGCAATAGCCGCCGGTGGAAAGGTTGGGGCAGGGCAGACCGCGGAACGACAGCTGAGCGCCGTCGGTGCCGCCACGAATCGGCAGCACTTGGGGCTCAACGCCGCAGGCAAGGTAGGCTTCCTTGGCAACATCAATAAGCTCGGGATAGTCACGAACGATCTCGGCCATATTTCGATACTGCTGCTTAATCTCGACCGTCACGCGCTCCTCACCCAGACGCTGGTTGAGCATCGAGGCGGCGGCATCAATAAGGTCGAGTTTCTGCTGGAACTTGGCGGCATCGTGATCACGGACGATATAGCGCGCCGTGGCGTGATCGACGGTCGCAGATACACCCTCAAGGTGATAAAAGCCCTCGTAGCCTTCCGTATACTCCGGGCGCTGCACGTAGGGGAGCAACGCGTTGAAGTCGCAGAACAGATTGCCTGCGTTGACCATACGGCCCTTGGCGTCGCCCGGGTGGATGGACTGGCCCTCAAAGCGGATGGTCGCCTCGGCGGCGTTAAAGCACTCCCACTCCAGCTCGCCGATGGGGCCGCCGTCGACCGTGTAGGCGTACTTGCAGCCAAAGGTATCGATATCCAACAGCTCGGCTCCGTGACCGATCTCCTCGTCAGGGCAGAAGCAAATGCCGAGTGCGGGATGGGGCAGAGAGGGGTCCTGAGCGATACGCGCGACAAGCGACATGATCTCGGCGACGCCTGCCTTGTCGTCCGCGCCCAGCAGCGTGGTGCCATCGCTGCAGACCAGGTCCTCACCCGCGAGGTCGTTCAGGGCGGGAAGCTTGGCGGTACTCATGGCAACGGGCTTACCGTCAACCGTGCCGCAGACCAGGTCGCCGCCTTCGTAGTGTACGATGTGCGGCTTCACGCCGGCGCCCGGTGCAACTTCGGTGGTGTCGAGATGGGCGATCAGGCCAAGGGCGGGCTTGTCCTCAGCGCCCGCACTTGCGGGGATATGCGCGCAGACATAGGCATGCTCGGTCACGTGGGCATCTTCCGCACCAAGCTCGCGCAGCTCTTCAGCCAGCACGTTGGCAAGGTCAAACTGAACGACGCTCGAGGGTACCTGGTCGCAGTTTGCATCCTCGGACTGCGTGTTGATCTGGACGTAGCGCAAAAAGCGCTCGAGGACATCGGGGTTCGTGGTGGTGTTTTCCATAAAGACCGCTCCAATCTTGGTCGTCGTGTGCAACAAGAACTCTAGCACGGTATGCCACGGCATACCGCGACGCTTGGATGGGGTAGAATCAGCCATTGAATGCAGAAGGGACGGAAGATCATGGATACGACAAATAGCTCGCGCGAACTACATCTGACGGTGGCGAACGAAGACTACTTGGAGTGCATGGTTCGCATTGAAAGCGAAGAGGGGGAAACCAACGGCGTGCGATCGGTCGACATCGCGCAGCGCCTTGGCGTCTCCAAGGCATCGGTCAATAAAGCGGTTTCGGCGCTCAAGGCATCCGAGCTTGTCGAGCAATCGCACTACGGCAAGGTAGTCCTGACCGATCGCGGCCGCGAGGTTGGCACGGCTATCTGGTACCGTCATCGCCTCGTCCGCACGTTTTTGGTTCAGGAGCTCGGTGTCGAATTTGAGCGAGCCGATTCCGAGGCCTGCATGATGGAGCATGCGCTATCCGAGGACACGATGAACCGCTGGCTCGCCTATCTCGAAAAGCAGGGAATCAGCGTCGAGGAATAGCGGGATATATATGGATACGAGTTATTACAATCGCTTTGGTGCCGAGGAACTTACGCGCCGCTTGTCGAGCGAGACCTTGTTGGCGCAGGGCCCCATGGGCAGTGTTCTGTTGAGTGAGTACGACGCCGCCGATATTCCACCGGCGTTTTGGAATCTGGCAGAGCCGCAGACCGTTTCTCGTATCCATCGCTTGTATGTCGCCGCCGGCGCGCAGGTACTCATTACCAATACCTTTCAGGCATCAAGCTATGCCCTCAAGCACGACCAGATTGCGCCGTCCGTGGCGGAGGTCAATCGCGGGGCCGTCGACGATGCCCGCCAGGCGCACCCTCAGCTGCTGCTGGGCTCGATGGGTCCGATCGGTATTGAGTGGTTTGCCGAGGACTCGGCCGAGTTTCGTGAGATCCGAGGCATTGCGCGCGAACAGGCGCACGCCTTGCTCAATGCTGGTGTTGACGGTCTGCTGATCGAGACGGTGACGTCTATCCGTAATTTGCAGCCCATGCTTGCCGGCGCCCGAGATGCCGCCGACGGCATGCCTGTTCTGGTGAGTTTTGTCGTTGACGATAAGGGCGACCTGTTGGGCGATGGCCTCAACATCGAGGCAGCCGTTTTGTACGCCGAAAAACACGGCGCAAACTCGGTTGGTGTTAATTGCTGTTCGCTTGCGGCCGCGAACGCGGCGGTGCCCAGGATGGTTGCATCGGCGACTACTCCCGTCACGGTGCGTCCCAACGTGGGCGATCCGGTCCAGACTCAGGATGGCCCCGTATGGCACGAGAACCCCGAAGCTTTCGCGCGCGCATGCATCGAATGGAGACATGCCGGTGCCGCAATGGTGGGCAGTTGCTGTGGAACCACGGCAATCACTACGGCAGCGATGGCCGAGGCGCTCGATATATAAAGGGCAAAACCGCTCCATACGGGGCGGTTTTTTTATTGCCTGCATGTCCTCGGCAGCATTTGCCCAAATGGTGAATGCTGGTGCCGGCAGGTTGCCGAGCGTGTATCGCGGGTATACCTCATGCGTACCATGATCCAAACACTGTGAGGTGTCTGCGCGTGTGCGCGATAATTCATTTTGGAACTGACGGTTGGCGCGCTCGCGTCGATGAGGACTTCACTGCCGATAACGTTGCCCGTATCGCCGATGCCGTCGGCGAGTTGTGGCAAAAGACCAATCCGGGCAAAACGGTATATATAGGGTTCGACACTCGGCCCCTGGCGCGCGAGTTCGCTGAGCTTGCGGCGGGTGTGCTAGCAGCGCACGGGCTAGACGCCGTGCTCGCTTCGCGACCTGTTCCGACCCCTGCCCTTACGTGGGCGGCGGCTTATGACGGTGAGGCGTGCGGCGCGCTCATGGTGACGGGGTCCCATCATCCGCAGGGCTATCTGTGTCTCAAGATTCGCATGGGTGACGGCTCGACCGCCAACCAGGATGTCATCGAAGAGCTCGAAGAGACCATGGCTCCCGAGCCAATGGGGATCGAGGGGCAATATCGCACCGCGGATATCATTCCTGACTATATGCAAGCGGTGGCATCGTTTGTCGATGCCGAAGCCATCCGCGCCGCGCACCTGCGCGTGGTTGTTGACCCCATGGGCGGCGCAGCCCAGGGCTATCTAGCCGACTTGCTGCGCGAGCTTGGCGTTGAGGTGCACGAGATTCACGCCGGGCAGGCGCCTGACCAAGAAGATATCTGCCCCGACCCCGTTGAGCCGTGGGTGGACGCTTGCGAGCATACGGTTATCGAGGACGGAGCTTGCGCTGGCCTGGTGACCGACGGCGACGCCGACCGTATCGGCGCGGTTGACGAGCGCGGCAGATATATACATCCGCATCAGATCATGGCGCTCGTTTTGGGCGACTTGGTTCAATTTCGTAATTTGGAGGGACGCGTCGTCGTCAATCTTTCGTGCTCGACGCTCGTGCGTCGCATTGCCGAGGCGCTTGGCTGCCGCGTGACCGTCAAACCAGTCGGTTTCAAATATATAGCGGCAGAGATGAAGAAGGGTGGCGTCCTCATAGGCGGCGAGGAAGCCGGTGGTATCGGCATCGCCGCGCATATGCCCGAGCGCGATGGAATCCTCGCCTGTCTGATTCTGTGTGAGCTTATGGCAAAGACGGACGCGCCTTTGGGCGTTCTGGTCGACCAACTCGAGGACAGTTTTGGTAAGACGAGTTACGGTCGACGCGATTTGCGCCTTGAGGCCGAAGATGCCGAAACGTTACGAACCCTGCTGCCGGGCGTAAACCCCAAGTCGATTTGTGGCAAGGTGCCGCAAAACGTTAGTCATATGGATGGCTTGCGTTTAGCATTCGAGGATGACACGTGGCTGCTGGTCCGTCCTAGCGGGACCGAACCAGTGGTGCGCGTCTACGCCGAGGGGTTCTCGGTGGAAGAACGTGATGAGTTGCTCGATGCTGGCTGTGCTTTAGCTAGGGGAACGTATCCGCTTTAACCATGAGACTGCCTTATATAAAGAGATGCTCGGTGAGCGGTAGTTAACGGCTGGCAAACGTTAGTCGGATCCCAAATTGTGTAGGAAATGTGTACGCCCAGATTCCCGCCCCCGGCGCCCCTCCGGTCT
>URTP01000069.1 GCA_900550835.1 uncultured Collinsella sp.
GACGGCGACCTTGCAGCCGGTGCGGTAGCCCGGGTCGAGCGCGAGTACGCGGGCGCCGCGCACGGGGCGCGCCGAGAGCAGGCCCTCGAGATTCTTGGCAAAGACGTTGATGGCCTCGGTCTGGGCGCGAACGGTGAGTTTGGCGCGGGCCTCGCGCTCCAGCGAGGGGGCCATGAGGCGTTTGTAGCCGTCGGCGATGGCGGCATCGAAGATGGGAGCAAACACGCCCTGGCGTCGGGGCCAACGGGTGGCGGCAGCGCCGGCGACGTTCACGCGCACGCGGAGCTTGCCCTCGCGCTCACCGCGGTCGATAGCCAGCACGCGGTGGTTGGGTATACGGCGCAGCGGCTCATCATAGCTGTAGTACGGCTCGTAGGGGGTCTTCTCGGCGGGGTCGGTGGCCTCGACGACGATGTCGGCGGTGTTTTGCGTAAAGGCGCGCAGGTCGGCGACGTTCTCGGGGTCCTCGGCCACCGTCTCGGCCCCGATCGCCGCCGCGCCGGCGAGCGCCTTTTCGGGCGTGTCGAAGCCGGCCTCCTCGTTGACGTATGCCGCGGCGGCGTCGAGTGCGCTGCCCTTGGCCGAGGCCTGCATGATGATCATGTTGGCGAGCGGCTCCAGGCCGGCCTCGCGTGCCTTCTGCGCGCGGGTCATGCGTTTTTTGCGGTAGGGCTTATAGAGGTCCTCGACACGCTGGAGCTGTGTGGCCTCGCGAATCTGCTGCTCGAGCTCGGGCGTGAGTTTGCCCTGGGCGTCGATGAGCAGGATGACGTCCTCTTTACGCTGCTCAAGATTGCGCAGGTAGGACAGGCGCTCGTCGAGTGCGCGCAGGGCGACGTCGTCCATGCCGCCCGTTGCTTCCTTGCGGTAGCGCGAGATAAAGGGAATGGTGTTGCCCTCGTCGATGAGCTTGACGGCCGCCTCGATGTTGGCGGCCTTAAGGTTGAGCTCGCGGGCGAGCTGGGCGATAAGATCCATGGGACTTCCTGTCTGTGAGTACGTTACAGGTGCATGAGCCACCCAGTCTACCACCCGCCCGCGCGCCGCGGCTGCAAAGAAATGCCCCGCGGACAGGAGGCTGCTCGCGGGGCAAAGAAGAGGGGCTTATTTGTGGCGGACCGAGGGGCTCGGCATGGGGTTTCCGCCGCGGCCGCTCTTAAGGCATTACAGCTCGACGAGCTGACCGGTCTCGGCGGCCTCCTTGATGGCGTTAAGCAGCGTGAGCGTCTTGACGTTGTCGGCGGGGGTCACGACGGGCTCGACCTCGCGGCGGACGACCTTCACAAAGTGCTTGAGCTGCATCTTGTGCGGCAGTGCCGGGTCGACGGCCGGGATCTCCATCTGCAGCGGCTTGTGCCAGTTGGAGGCACCGTCGTAGGAGAACTGGTGCAGGCGGGGCAGCGAAAGGGCGCCCTTGGTACCGCCAATAAAGTAGGCATCGGCGTCGAAGGGGCGGTACTGCGGGTCCTCGTGAGCAGTCGCCTCCCAGTTCCAGGGGCTGGCGGTGGCATCGGAGATGGTCATGCTTGCGAGCGCGCCGTCGGCAAAACGGACGTTGACCACGGCGGAGTCCTCGGTCTCAAAACCGCGGGCGGCGCTGGACTGCATGCCCTGGACGGCGACGGGCTCGCCCAGCAGGTAGCGGAGCAGGTCGACGTCGTGCACCAGGTTGACCAGGATCGGGCCGGCACCCTTCTTGCGGCGCCACTCGACATCAAAGTACTCGTCGTTCTTATAGATCATGTAGTGGAAGCTCGATACGGTGAGCTTGCCCAGCTCACCGGACTCGATGATTTCCTTGGCCTTGTTGACGAAGGGGTTGTGGCGACGGTGCTGACCCACGAGCACGGGCACGCCGGCGGTCTCGGCCTCGGCGGCAAAGGCCTGGGCATCCTCGAGGTCATTGGAGATCGGCTTTTCGACCAGCGGCACGATGTTGCGCTTCACGGCCTCGCGGGCAACGCCCAGATGCAGGTCGTTGGGGGTGGCGATGATGACGGCCTCGGGCTTGACCTCGTCCATCATCTGGGCGGGATCGGTGTAAAACGGCACGCCGGCGGCCTCGGCCGTGGCGCGGGCGCCCTCAAAGGCGTCGGCGATGGCGACGAGCTCGGCTTCGGGCTCCTCGGTGACAAAGCGGATGTGGTTGCGGCCCATGGCACCGGCGCCGATAACGGCAATGCGGACGGGATTGAGCTCAGACATTTCGACTCCTTAATACTGGTGACCGGTGGAATGCGACAAAGGGACTGTCCCTTTGTCGCATCGGTAAAACTAGGCGGACTTCTTCTTGCTGTCGGAGACCATCATGTAGACGGTGAGCACGACGGCGATGGCGGCGATCACAATGGCGCCGTAGAAGGACTGCTGGTAGGCGGCGCTGCCGGCCTCGGCGTGATACAGCACGGCGGGGATGGGCTGGCTGATCCAGGTAGAAGCGGCGTAGCCCAAAAACATGATGCCGTAGTTGACGCCGATGTTGCTGGTGCCAAAGGCGCCACCGGTGAGCGGCGGGTAGATGACGAGCAGGGCGCCAAAGCTAAAGCCGAGCAGGGCGAGCGCCACAAAGAACATGCTCTGCGTAAAGCTCATCGACATGATGACGAGGGCGACGATGGTCACGACAAGGCTGATGAGCAGCGACTTGTAGGCGCCGAGCTTGTCGATGATCTGACCAAAGGACAGACGGCCGACCAGGTTGGCGCAGGTGTTGACGGAGACGACCACGCCGCCGAGGGCGACAGCCGCGGCGCTCGTGGGGTCGGCGAAGAGCTGGACGGCGGCGATGGAGGCAACCTTGCCCACGAGCAGGGTGCCCGCGGTGGCGGCAAAGGCGAAGGTGACGATGAGGACCCAGAAGCGCGGGGTCTTGACCATCTCGCCCGGGGTGAGGTCGCCGAAGGTACCGGCGTGCGCGCCGCCCTTGGGGGCCTCGAAGCCCTCGGGCAGCCAACCGGCCTCGGGGGCCTTCAGGAACAGGGCGGAGGCGGCGATCGTCACAAAGAAGATGACGCCGAGTGCCTTGAGGGCGCCAAAGATGCCCAGGCTCGGGATGAGCAGCGAGGCGAGCACCGGGGACAGCACGGCGGGGCCGGCGGTCGAAGCGGCCAGGGTGATGCCGGAGGCGAGGCCCTTCTTGTCGATGAACCACTTTTGGCCGGTGGTGAGCGCAGGGTTGTAGCCCAGGCCGTTGCCGATGGCGGCGACGAGCGAGAACCACAGGTAGAACTGCCACGGCTCGGTGACGGTGCCGGACATGAACCAGCCCAGGCCGTAGCACACGGCAGCGGCGATCACGACGTTGCGCGGGCCAATCTTATCGGAGATGCGGCCGGCGAAGATGCCCGTCACGGCCATGATGGTCTGAAAGACCGGGAAAGCCCAGGTGAGGGCGCTGGACCACTCGGGGTAGACGGCAAGCAGGTTCTTGGACACGACGGAATACAGCGCGATGGAGCTGATGAAGAACATGGTGACGCACGCGGCGGAAAGCACGACGGCGCGACCCTTGTTGGAGTTGTTGGAAGCCATTGGACTCTTTCTAATCGATGCGGGGGGAGGGGCGGGCATCACCGCGAGCCTCCCTGTCGGGCTGGTTTACTGGTCAGTCGGCTTTGCGACGCCGGACTCGTCGGACCAAAGCTCGACGCCCTTGTTCTTGAGGTAGTTGTCGGCAAAGGCTCGGCGGCCGCCGGGCTTGGCGGTGAGGTCGCCCATCATATTGGAGAAGCCGCCATCGACCTTGATGGCGTCGCCGGTGGTAAAGTCCGAGCGCTTGGACGCCAGGAACATGACGGCGTTGGCGATATCGCTGACCTCGCCGATGCGGCGCGTGGCGATGAGGCGGCTGCGGCTCTTCTCGACCTCGGGGTCGGCGTAAAAGCTCGCCGACATGGGGGTCTTGACAAAGCAGGGCTCGACGCAGTTGGAGCGCACGCCGTAAGGGCCCCACTCGGCGGCGAGCATCTTGGACATCATGTTGACGCCCGCCTTGGTGGAGCTGTACACGCCCGAGAACGTCTCGGGGGAGTGGCTAGCGACGGTCGAGATGTGCACCAGGCGGCCCTGGCCGGCCTTGATCATCTCGCGACCAAAGCGCTGCGAAGTGATGAAGTAGCCGGTGAGGTTGACGTTGATGACCTCGTTCCAGTCGGAGAGCGGCAGGTCTTCCATGGCTGCGAAGCGCAGGATACCGGCAGTGTTGACGAGTACGTCGATGCGGCCGAACTCGGCGATCGTGGCGTCGACGGCGGCCTGGACCTCGTCCTCGTCGGTGGCGTTCATCTTGTAGCCCTCGGCGTGGATGCCAAACTCGGCGGCGAGATCGGCGGCAGCGGCCTTGACCTTCTCCTCGTCCAGGTCGAGCAGGACGACGTTGGCGCCGTTGCGGGCGAACTCGCGGCAAATCTCGACGCCCATACCGCCGAGTGCGCCGGTCACGGCGCAGACATCGTCCTCGAGCTTAAGCCAATTGCTCATAGGAACTTCCCTTCTTGTGCCTCCCGGTGGGTCGCTCCCATTAATCGACCCACGTGGTTTTCGCTGGTTATCGTATGCTTTGCATTTGCGCAGGTGAATTGCATATTTGTTAGAATAGCGTTAACCGTAGGTTTACACTGTACATTGAGGTTTGTTCTCAATTGAGCTCGTGACCTGCGAAAACGACCCCCTGCGGTGCTGTGGGCCCGCGCGTGCGAAAACGGGAGATTGACGTGTACGATCGACGACTCGAGGCCATATCGGCCGCCGCAGAGCTGGGAAGCTTCTCGCGCGCCGCGGCAAAACTGCGCGTGTCGACGCCGGCACTCGTCAAGCAGGTTTCGGGATTCGAGGCCGAGTTTGGCATCACGCTGTTCGAGCGTTCGCATTCGGGCGTCAAGGCGACGCCGGCGGGGGCGCTTCTGGTGGACGATGCGCGTTCGATCATGCGTCAGTCCGAGGATGCGCTGCGCCGCGCCCGACACGCGGCGGGCGATGGCGGCGCCGTGCGCCTGGGCGTGTCGATGATGTGCCCGGGGCGCCAGACACTGTCGATGTGGACGGGCGTGCACGAGCTGGAGCCAACGTTGCGCTTCGAGATCGTGCCGGTGAACGACCTCTATGACGAGCGCGAATCCGTTATGCGTGGCCTGGGGCGCGAGGTGGATGTAGTGCAGTCGAGTTTTTCGACCCCGCGCTGGGGCGACGCCTGCCAAAAGCTCCGCATCGTCAACGTGCCGTTTTACATCGACGTGCCGCGCACAAGTCGGCTCGCGCGCAAGGAGCGCATCACGGTTGCCGACCTGGAGGGCATGCGCCTGCGCGTACTTCGGCACGGCAATGACGCCATGGACAGCCTGCGTATTGATCTTTTGGCCGACGGCGGCGTGGACGTGATCGACGTGGACAGCTTTGACTTTGCGCTCTTTAACGAGGCCGAGGAAAAGGGCGACGCGGTGCTCACTTGCGGAGCGTGGTCGGGCGTGCATCCGGCCTTTGTGGGCGTGCCGTTCCTGTGCGGCCGCGAGGTGCCAGTCTATTTGCACTACCCGCTCGAGCCCACCCTCCAAGTCCAAAAATTCGTCAACGCCATGGCCCAACTCCTCAACTAGCTCATTTGGCGCGGGTAGTCTTTTTGGGACGGGGCTTTTTTAGCTACTTTCGCCGCCCTGCCTGCGCACCCTCAAAGTAGTCAAAAAGCCCCGTCCCAAAAAGACTAACAAAACGAGGCCCTGGCCAAACGGCCAGGGCCTCACTAACTTTTATTCCGTTTTAAATGACGGGCTAATCGCGTACAGGAGGGTGCCCCGGGGACGGGCGGGGTATTTCCTCCGCGCGCAGTTTCGCAGCGCAGCGAGAATGTTTGAGCACGGAGGAAATACCCCGCCCGTCCCCGGGGCACCCTCCGTCAGTAATCGGTCCTACTCCAGCTCAAACGCTCCGGTGTAGAGCTGGTAGTAATACCCGCGCTTGGCGATCAGTTCGTCGTGGTTGCCGCGCTCGATGATACGGCCGTGGTCCAGACAGATGATCGCGTCGGAGTTACGCACGGTGGACAGGCGGTGTGCGATGACAAACGTCGTGCGGCCCTCCATGAGCTTATCCATGCCCGCCTGCACGATGGCCTCGGTGCGGGTGTCGATGGAGCTCGTGGCCTCGTCTAGAATCATCGCCGGCGGATCGGCGACGGCGGCGCGGGCGATCGAAATTAGCTGACGCTGGCCCTGCGACAGCTGTGCGCCGTTGCCGGTGAGCATGGTGTCGTAGCCGTCGGGCAGGCGGGTGATAAAGTCGTCTGCGCCCGCGAGCTTGGCCGCTGCGATGCACTCCTCGTCGGTGGCGTCCAGGTTGCCGTAGCGGATGTTGTCCATCACGGTGCCGGTGAACAGGTTCACGTCCTGCAGCACGACGCCCAGCGAGCGGCGCAGATCGGCCTTGCGGATCTTATTGACGTTGATGCCGTCGTAGCGAATCTTGCCGTCGGCGATGTCATAGAAGCGGTTGATGAGGTTGGTGATGGTCGTCTTACCGGCACCGGTGGCGCCGACAAACGCGACCTTCTGACCCGGCTTGGCAAACACGGACACGCCGTGCAGGACCTCGTGGTCGGGGGTGTAGCCAAAGTCGACGTTGTCCATGACCAGGTCGCCGCGCAGCGGGACGTACTCGATCTCGCCGGTTGCGCGGTGCGGATGTTTCCACGCCCACATGCCGGTGTGGTGGTCAGCCTCCTCGAACTCCCAAGTCTCGGGGTTCACCTGCGCGTTGACGAGCGTCACGTAGCCTTCGTCGGCCTCGGGCTTCTCGTCGATGAGCTCAAAGATGCGGTCGGCGCCGGCGAGGCCCATGACCACGGCGTTGATCTGCTGCGAGATCTGGCCGATCTGTCCGCAGAACTGCTTGGTCATGTTGAGGAACGGCACCACGACGGCGATCGACAGCGCCATGCCCGAGATGCTCAGGTTGGGCACGCCCAGCGCCAGGAAAATGCCGCCCGCCAGTGCGACCAGCACGTAGAGCAGGTTGCCCAGGTTCATAAGGATGGGCATGAGGATGTTGGCGTACATGTTGGCCTTCTGGGAGACCTCGAAGAGCTTTTCGTTGCGCTCGTCAAAATCGGCCTCGGCGGCAGACTCGTGGCAGAACGCCTTGACGACCTTCTGACCGTTCATGACTTCCTCGATATGGCCCTCGACCACGCCGAGCTCGGTCTGCTGCGCAATGAAGAAGCGCGCGGAGTTGGAGCCGAGCAGCTTGGTCATAAAGGTCATAAAGGCGACGCCGGCGATGATGACCAAGCACATCCACACGCTGTAGTACAGCATGATAAAGAACACCGTGACGATGATGATGATCGTCATGAGCAGGTTGGGCAGCGACTGGCTGATCATCTGACGCAGCGTGTCGATGTCGTTGGTGTAGTGGCTCATGATATCGCCGCGCTGGTGCGTGTCGAAGTAGCGGATCGGCAGGTCCTGCATGCGGTTGAACATCATCTCGCGCAGCTTCTCGAGCGAGCCCTGCGTGACGATAGCCATGGCGCGGTTCCAGAAGAGCGAGGACAGGACGCCGACGCCGTAAATGCAGGCGAGGGTGGTCACGAGCTGTGCGATCTTGGGCTGTGCGGCTTCCCAATCGCCCGACTGCCACGATTCGCCAATAATTTGCAGGGCGCTCTGCAGGAAGGTCGCGCCGATGGAGTTGATGATGGCGCAGAGCACCACGCCGGCGACGACGAGGGGCAAAAGCACAGGATAGAAGCCAAAGAGCGTCTTGATGAGGCGCGACATGGTGCCGCCCTTGCGGTTGAGCGCGCGCTCGGCGGTCGTTGCCTTACTCATGGGCCTCGCCTCCTTCCTGGGTCTGAACTTGCGTTGCGGTCATGTCGGTGTTGTCTGCCGCCGCGTTCGCGTCGCCAGAGACGTCGTCGGCGTCTTGCGTACCTTCGGCAGACATCTTGTTTTGCGAGGTAAAGGTCTCGCGGTAGATCTCGCTCGTCTTAAGCAGCTCGTCATGGTTGCCGATCTGCGCGATTCGGCCGCCCTCCATGACGATGATGCGGTCTGCGTCCTGTACGGAGCTGATGCGCTGGGCGATGATGAGCTTGGTCGTGTTGGGCAGATAGCTTGCCAGCCCTGCGCGGATCTTGGCGTCGGTCTTGGTGTCGACGGCGCTGGTGGAGTCGTCTAGGATCAAGATCTTGGGGCGACGCAGCAGGGCGCGTGCAATGCACAGGCGCTGCTTCTGACCGCCCGAAACATTAGAGCCGCCCTGTTCGATCCAGGTGTCGTAGCCCTTGGGGAAACCGTCGACAAACTCGTCGGCGCAGGCCAGATGCGCTGCCTCGCGGACTTCCTCGTCGGTGGCGTTCGGGTCGCCCCAACGCAGGTTCTCGGCGATGGTGCCGCTAAACAGCACGTTTTTCTGCAGCACCATGGCGACCTGGTGACGCAGCGCGTCCAGGTCGTAGTCGCGCACGTCCACGCCGCCCACGCGCACAGCGCCTTCGGTGGTGTCGTACAGGCGGGCGATGCGGTTAACGAGCGTGGACTTGGCCGAGCCGGTGCCGCCGATGATGCCGATGGTCTCGCCGCTCGTAATGTGCAGGTCGATATCGTCGAGCGCCTGGCGCTTCGCATGCTTGGAATACTTAAAACTCACGTGGTCAAAGTCGATGGAACCGTCGGCAACCTCGAGCACGGGCTCGGCGGGATCGGCGATCGTGGGCTCGGCGGCCAGCACCTCGGCAATGCGGTGTGCCGATTCGTCGGCCATGGTCACCATGACAAAGATCATCGACAGCTGCATCAGGCTCATGAGAATCTGGAAACCATAGGTAAAGGTCGAGGAGAGCTGGCCCACGTCGAACAGCGTGCCCTGGCTCGTGATGATGAGCTTGGAGCCCAGGTAGATGATGACGACAAACGCGCCGTTGACGCAGATGTTCATCATGGGGTTGTTAAAGGCGAGCAGCTTCTCGGCGCGGGTGAAGTCCATCTGGACATCGCGCGCGGCGGCCGCGAACTTCTCCTTCTCAAAGTCTTCGCGTACGTAGCTCTTAACCACGCGCATGCCGGTGACGTTTTCCTCGACGGACTCGTTAAGGGCATCGTACTTGTGGAACACGCGCGAGAAGATGGGGCGCACCTTAAAGATGATAAAGAACAGCCCAAAGCCCAGCAGCGGAATGATGACCAGGTAGACCATGGCAACGCTGCCGCCCATGATAAATGCCATGGTAAAGGCGAAGATCAATACCAGCGGCGCGCGCACGGCGATACGGATGATCATCATAAAGGCCTGCTGCACGTTGTTGATGTCGGTGGTCAGGCGCGTGACGAGCGAGGAGCTCGAGAACTCATCGATGTTGGCAAAGCTGAACGTCTGGATTTTGTAGAACAGGTCGTGACGCAGGTTCTTGGCGAAGCCGCAGCTCGCATGGCTGCAGGTGACGCCTGCCGCGGCGCCAAAAGCAAGCGATGTCAGCGCGATGAGCACCAAAAGGCCCGCGGTGGGAAGCATCTCGGCTACGGTGGCGCCGTCTTTGATGGCGTCGATCAGGTTGGCGGTGATAAATGGAATCAGCATCTCGCAGAGCACCTCGCCAAGCACGAGCAACGGCGTGGCAACGGTGACTTTCATATAGTCGCGGATGCTGCCCATGAGGGTTTTAATCATCCAGTTCCTCCCAGGTTACACGGATTTTCTCGAGCATTTCGGCGAGCTGCTCGCGCTCGTCGTGGGTGAGGGCACTAAAGGCTTGCTCTCTAAAGCGAATGCGGGCCGCCTGGTCGATGCGGGCGTTTTCCCGGCCGGTTTCGGTCAGGCGAATGGTGAGCTGCCGTCGATCCTTGGGGTTACGGCTGCGCTCGATGAGGCCGTTGAGCTCGAGCTTGGACAGGATCTCGGAAAGCGACCCCGGCTTGAGGTCAAAGTGCATGCCGAGTTCCTGCTGCGACATCTCGCCGCCGGGTTGCTTGGCCAGCAGGCAGATGATGGGCGCCTTGCCGGACACGCCTCCGCCATGAAAATGCATGTAATGGCCGCAAAAGCCCAGGCCGCTCAGGATGCGCTTGGCGAGTTTGTCTTCGGCGCTGACCGCTTCGGGTATGTCTACCGGTTGCGACGGGTCACCGCCGGGCTCATGCGGAAGGACGAGTGGTTCAACACACATATCTAAGCTTCGCTCCTTTCTTTAGTTAGGTAGTTGAATTGTTTTGTGCCTAACCAATTTAGGAGCACGGTAAATAAATGTCAAGGTACCAAACTTATTATGTTCGAGCGGCACTTAGGGACGTTCCTTATGTGCCGGCATTTGGGGACACTCCTTGTGTCGACTAGTCATTTAAGAACGTCCATTACAGTCGAAATTGTCAGCCCGGGCCCGTCTCGGGCTACGATTGAGGCGCGCCCAGAACGGGCCGCCGACCGGGCGCCCGCGCACGGCCGAACGTCCCTGCCCCCGAGAGGGCCCGTTGGGTGCTGCCGGCGCGGGACGCGCCGCCCCCGACGGCTGATAGGAAAGTGCCGGGCAGGTGCCGCGGCTGGGAATGTGAGTGCCGAGGGGGGGGCCATCCGGTCGAACGACTACCGGAAGGATACCACCGTGAAA
>URTP01000070.1 GCA_900550835.1 uncultured Collinsella sp.
CATCACGCAAGCGATGGTCAGGATGATGGCGCAGACGACGGAGAGAGCGACGATGAGCTTAAGAGCAAACTTGAGCCAGGTCGTCCACTCGATCTTAGCCAGAGCGAGACCGCCCATGATGGCACCAGAGGTCGGGGTGAACAGATTCACGACGCCGATGGCGGCGGAGAAGATCATGACCATGACCTCGGGCGAGAAGCCGAGCTTAACAGCCAGCGGTCCCATGATGGGCATGGAGACAGTAGCCATACCGGAGGTCGAGGGGATCAGGAAGGACAGGCCAAAGTAGACCAGGAAGCTCATGGGAGCGAAGATCACGCCGGACAGGCCAGCCAGAGCATTGGCGGCAGCGTCGAGGACGTAGACGTCGAGGCCGGTGCTAGCCATGAGGACGGAGATACCACGGGCGAGGGCGATGACGAGGACAACGGACATCATGTCGGCAGCGCCGGTGATGAAGGTGTTGACGATCTGCTTCTCGGACAGGCCACCGATGATACCGATCAGGACAGCCATGAGGAAGAACCAGGTGGAAGCCTCGTCGAAGTACCACTGGCCAATGGGCAGGCCGGTGATCAGGGCAGACCAGCCCTGAACGATGGCGTTACCGTCGGCGTCATAGACAGCGCCAGCATCGAAGAAGTTGGCGACGCCCTCGTTGAGGTCGGCCAGCGGGATGAAGCCGACGATCATGACGACGAAGGTGAAGGCAAAGGCGATCAGAACACCCTTCTGACGACCGGTGAGCTTGACCTCCTTGTGAACCTCGGAAGCAGCCTTGCCGTGAGCCTCTTCGGCGTCCTTGAGCTCCTGCATCGAAAGGATGGTGGAACCCTTGTCAGCCTTGACCTTCTTGGCATAGCTCATGACGAAGAGGATGGACATAACAGTGGTAACAATCCACAGGACGGCACCGAGGCCGATGATGATGGACTGGTTGACCTCAATGCCAACGCCGGTCAGAGCGTCGACGGCAGCGCCGACGGCGAACGGGTTAACCGTGGAGCCCAGGCAGCCGCAGCCAGCGCCGAGCAGGACGGTGGCAGCACCGACCATAGGGTCGAAGCCAGCGGCCATCATGGTAGCGGCAAGCAGGGCGTAGAAGGGAACGGTCTCCTCGCACATACCATAGGTGGTACCACCGAGGGAGAAGATGAACATCAGCACGGGAATGAGCATGATCTCATTGCCCTTAAGCTTCTGCACCAGAACAGCAATGCCGTTGTCCAGGGCGCCGGTCTCGGTCATCATGCCGAGGAAGCCGCCGAGGATCATAACGAAGAGGCAGACGGGCAGAGCGTCAGCGAAGCCCTTGACCGGGGCGGTGCAGAAATCGCTCAGGCGGGCAGCGGTAACCTCGCCACCGGACGTACCGGAGACGATAACGGTAACAACCGCGACGATTGCCAGCAGAGCAAGAAGAATGGTGAACGATGAAGGCATACCGCGCTTTTTCTTAGCGGTCTCAGTCATAGTTCTCATCCCCCCTTCATAAATCATTTACTGATCTCGCCCGAAGCGGCTCTTCCGTGCCGTGCATGTCGCTCGGTGCGAGATTTTTACCAGACAAAAGCGCTCGGGGTGCGCAGCAATGCACCCCGAGCGAGATGCTAGATGCTCTTACTTGAGCGTGGCGTACATGACAGCCTTGATGGTGTGCATGCGGTTCTCGGCCTCGTCGAAGACCTTGGAAGCAGGGCTCTCGAAGACCTCGTCGGTGACCTCCTGCTCGGTGATGCCGAACTGCTCGCACTTCTCGGCGCCAATCGTGGTGTTGGTGTCGTGGAAGCTGGGCAGGCAGTGCAGGAAGATGGCACCCGGGTTGGCCATAGCCATGACCTCAGAAGTAACACGATACGGGGTGAGCTGAGCGATGCGCTCGGCCCAGACCTCGTCGGGCTCGCCCATGGAGACCCACACGTCGGTGTAGAGAACGTCGGCACCGGTGACGCCGTCCTTGACGTCGGTGGTCAGCTTGATGGTGCAGCCGTTAGCCTCAGCGATGGGCTTGCAGGCCTCGATGACGTCGTCAGCGGGCATGCACTCCTCGGGGCCGCAGGCCACGAAGTTCATGCCGAGCTTGGAGCAGACGACCATGAGGGAGCGAGCGACGTTGTTCTTGCAGTCGCCCATGAAGACGAGGGTCTTGCCCTTGATGTCGTAGTTGAAGTTCTCCTGGACGGTCAGGATGTCGGCGAGCATCTGGGTGGGGTGCCACTCAGTGGTCAGGCCGTTCCAGACGGGCACGCCGGACTTAGCGGCGAGCTCCTCGACGTCGTCCTGGGCAAAGCCACGGAACTCGATGCCGTCATACATGCGGCCGAGAACGCGGGCGGTGTCCTCGATGGACTCCTTCTTGCCCATCTGCGACGAACCCGGATCGAGGTAGGTGACGCCCATGCCCAGATCCATGCCGCCGACCTCGAAGGCGCAGCGGGTACGAGTGGAGGTCTTCTGGAAGAGTAGAACGATGTTCTTGCCCTCGAGATAGCGGTGCGGAACGCCAGCGCGCTTCATGTCCTTGAAGTTCTTGGAGAGCTTGAGCAGGTACTCGATCTCCTCGGTGGTGAGGTCGAGAAGCTTGAGGAAGCTACGGCCGGAGAGGTTAACACCCATGGTTCGATTCCTTTCGAAGAAATGAATTACGTAAGTATTAGTGTTGCCCGTTTAACGGGCGAAGCCGGTGCGGTTGTAGGGGGACCGCACCGGAAACGGAAAGACTTAGAGGTCCTCGCGCCAGAAGGGCATGCTCATGCAGCGCGGGCCGCCGCGGCCGCGGGAGAGCTCGGCGGAGGGCACGACGAGAAGGTCCAGGCCCTCCTTGTACAGCACGTCGTTGGTGACGGTGTTGCGCGCGTAGACGCAGATCTTGCCGGGCTCGACGCACAGGGTGTTGGAGCCGTCGTTCCACTGCTCGCGGGAGGCCGCGATCGGGTCGCCGCCGCCGCAGGGGATCAGCTTGACCTGGTCGACGCCGGTGGCGTCCTCCAGGACGTGCTCGAGGGTGTCCTCGATCAGGCGGATGTTCACGTCGCCCGGGTTCTTGCCGGCGGTCAGCTCGTAGACGCGCAGGGTGCCCATGATGGCGGGGTGGATCGTGAACTTATCGACGTCGATCTGGGTGAAGACCGTGTCGAGGTGCATGAAGGCGCGCGAGACGGGGATGTCGAAGGCCAGGATGCGCTCGACCTTGGAGTCGGAGTTCCAGAAGATGTTCTGGGCCATGACGTCGATGGCGGCCGCCTGGGTGCGCTGGGAGATGCCGACGGCGAGGGTCTTCTCGTTGATGTTCAGCACGTCGCCGCCCTCGGTGTGGAACTGGCAGTCGCGGCGGAAGTACAGGGAGACGTCCTTGTAGTCGGGGTGGTACTTGAAGACGTACTTGCCGTACAGGGTCTCGCGGTTGCGGGTGACCGAGTACATGCGGTTGAGGTTGACGCCCTCGCCGACGACCGCGAACGGGTCGCGGGTGAAGTAGAGGTTGGGCATCGGGTCGATGATCAGGTCGGACTCGGACTCGGAGTTGACCAGGGAGTCGAGGGTCGTGGACGCCGTGAGGGGCATGTCGATCTCGGCCTTGGTCATGCCGGCCATGGTCTTCTTGACGAACTCGAGGTTGTCCTCGATGGAGTCCAGCTTCTCGCGGACGATCTGCGGCATCTGCTGGCCGCGGATGCCTGCCTCGGCGATGTACTGGTCGGTGAACTCGGCGCGGGCGCCGGGGACCTGGTCGAACACCTCCGCGACGAGGTTCTCGAGGTAGAGGACCTCCACGCCCTGGTCCCTCAGGATCTGGGCGAAGGTGTCGTGCTCCTGCTGTGCGACCTCCAGGAACGGGACGTCGTCGAACAGGAGTCGCTCGAGCTCGTCGGGCGGCAGGTTGAGGAGCTCGTCGCCGGGACGGTGCAGGCAGACCTTCCTGAGCTTGCCGATCTCGGAAGGCACGTGCAGACCTTTCGTCATGGCCTCCTACCTTTCTTTCGGGCCTCTCGGCCGAATCTATCAGCGCCCTTCCGTAACGGGTGCTGCTTGCTGACAGCTCTAGTTATATCCAAATTCCAACCGCAATTCCACCTCGCCCCCGAACGGTCAACAAAGTTCGATGAACGGTATATCGAATATGATTCCCCCATAATGCACTTCGGCGTTCTAAAGTAGCTTTTCTAAGGTAAATGCTCTTTTTTCTTAAAAATCATTCGCAATTACAACTCCAATCTTTCGATTAAGAATTGCATATCTAAAACGGTTTTATGTATATAAATGACGCTTGTTCGTGTTTCTGTCTGTATTCGATGATATTCAGCTACCTATCATTCTTATTCACACATACTCACCAGTTGAGTGAGGATATAGACCGTTTTTCACAACGCGAAGGGCGTCAGCTCTATGGCTTGTCAGCGTAAGAAGTAGGTAAAGATACCGTTCACGCGATACGTCCGTGCCATAGGTCGACTAAATTGAGACAATGGTGAATAGTGTTAGGCAACCGTCCCCCACGGGGACTGAACGGACAGATGCATATGCCGAGCAAAATCGAAAAAAAGCAAGCCGCTGCAAAGCTGCGTAAGCCGCCGCGCGACTTCTCGTACACGCAGAACCGAGAGCTCAGCTGGCTGCGCTTTGACAACCGCGTGCTTGACGAAGCCTTCGACGAGACCGTTCCGCTGTTCGAGCGTCTAAAGTTCGTGTCGATTTTCGAGTCTAACCTCGACGAGTTTCTCATGGTGCGCGTGGGCGGCCTGTCCGATCTGGCAGAGCTCAAAAAACAGCCTGTCGACAACAAGAGCAATATGACCGCCTCCGAACAGGTCGATGCTGTCATGGCCGAAATGCCCGGGCTCCTTACCCGATGGGAGTCCATCTTTAAGAGCATCGAGGGCAAGCTCGACACCCTGGGCGTTCACCGCGCCCGCATCGATTCGCTTACGCCCGAGGAGCGCACCTTTGTAACCCGCTACTTCCAGGCCTACGTGTCGCCGGTCATCTCGCCGTTGGTCATTGACCCGCGTCATCCCTTCCCCAACCTGCGCAACGGTGCACTCTACCTGGCCTGCGGCCTGGACGGCGTCACCGACGAGGAGAGCCTGCTGGGCCTAATCGAGATTCCCGCCTCGATGAACCGCGTGGTCGAGATCCCCTCGCCCACCGGCACCTACTCCTACATCTTGCTCGAGGACGTCATCCTCGCCTGCCTGGACAGCTGCTTTGGCTCCTACAAGCCACTCGACCGCGCGCTCATCCGCGTCACCCGCAACGCTGACATCGATCCGGACGGCGAGGGCGTCGAAGAGGAAGAGGACTACCGCCAGCACATGAAGCGCATCCTCAAGAAGCGCCTACGTCTGCAGCCGGTAGTGCTCGCGGTCTCGGGGTCGCTCGAGAAGGCGACGCTCAAGACCATCCGCAAGGCGCTCGAGCTTTCGCGCCGCTCTGTCTTTACCTGCGATATCCCGCTCGACCTGGGCTACGTCTTTGGCATTGAGAGCAAGATTCCCGAGCACCTGCGCAACGAGCTGCTCTTTACGCCGTTTAAGCCGCAGCCCAACCCCACCATCGATATGACCCGCTCCATCCGCGAGCAGGTACTTCAGCACGACAAGCTGCTCTTTTATCCCTATGAGGCCATGAACCCCTTCCTGGATCTGGTGCACGAGGCCGCCTACGACCCCGAGTGCATCTCACTGCGCATCACGCTCTACCGCGTGGCCAAGCAGAGCCGCCTGTGCGAGTCACTGATCGATGCCGCCGAGAACGGCAAAGAGGTCACGGTGCTCATGGAGCTCCGCGCGCGCTTTGACGAGCAGAACAACATCGAGTGGGCCGAGCGCCTGGAAGAGGCCGGCTGCACCGTCATCTACGGCTCCGAGGGCTTTAAGTGCCACTCCAAGATCTGCCAGCTCACCTATCGCGAGGGCATGGCGCTAACGCGCCTGACGCTGCTGGGCACCGGCAACTTTAACGAGAAGACGGCCAAACTCTACAGCGACTTTATGCTCATGACCGCTCACCCCGGCATCGGCGAGGACGCCAACCTGTTCTTCCGCAACCTGTCGCTGGGCAACCTGCGCGGCGATTACCGCTTCCTGGGTGTGGCGCCCGTCGGACTGAAACCGCTCATCATGCGCGGGCTTGACCGCGAGATCCAGCGCGCCCTCGCCGGCGAGCCCGCCCGCGTGTTCTTTAAACTCAACTCGCTCACCGACCGCGAGGTCATCGACAAGATCGCCGAGGCATCGTGCGCAGGAGTCCGCGTGGACATGATCATCCGCGGCATCTCGTGCCTCAAGCCGGGCGTTCCTGGCAAGACCGAGAACGTGCATGTCCGTTCTATCGTCGGACGCTTTTTGGAGCATGCGCGCGTTTACGCCTTTGGCGTGGACTCGGACATGATCTATCTGAGCTCGGCCGACATGATGACACGCAACACCGAGCACCGCGTGGAGATCGCCTTCCCCGTGCTCGACCCCACCTGCCGCGCCCTGGTGCACGAGTACATGAGCATGCAGCTGCGCGACAACGTGAAGGCCCGCAGCCTCACGAGCGACGGCACCTGGGTCCCCGTGGAGCGCGCAGAGGGTGAGAAACCCTTCAACTCGCAGGAAGCCCTGCTGGAGCGTGCCTACCGCAACGCCGAGGCCGCGCCCGAGCCCGTCATTGAGGCAAAGCCCGCCCCTGCTCCTAAGCCGCAGCCGGCCACACCCGAGGTTCAGAAGGTCCAGGCGACCGTCATTGAGCCCGAGCCCGCACCTGCACCTCAGCCCGAGCCGCAGGCAGCTAAGCCCGCACCCGAGACGAGCACCCGTCGCGATAAGCCCGCCGGCAAGACCAAGGCCATCGAGCGCCATCGCCCCGGTCGTGTGCGCATGGGCCTGGGCCTGATCGGCCTGGGTCTTAAGACGCTCATTACCGGCAAGACGAAATAGTCGTTTGTAGAAGCAGTTTGTAGAAGCGCCCCGCATTTGAGGAAAGCCTCGGATGCGGGGCGCTTTTCCCTGCTACCATGGTGCGAGCAACAACACGAATGACAGGCAGGGATATGAAGCTCACTATAGAATCGATGACCTACGGCGCCGACGGGCTGGCGCACGCCGACAACGGCAAAGCCGTCTTTGTGCAGGGTGCCGTGGCAGGCGACACCGTCGAGGCCGAGGTCGTACAGGACGGCAAGTCGTTCATGCGCGCCCGCACCACCGAGATTCTGGAGCCGAGCCCCGATCGCATTCAGCCCCCCTGCCCCTACGTGGGCATCTGCGGCGGCTGCTCGTGGGGCAATCTCTCACGCACGGCACAGCTCGCCGCCAAGGAGCAAAACCTGCGCTCCACGCTCGAGCGCATCGGCAAGTTCGCTCCTGAGCAGGTCGATGAGTTGGTGCAGCCCATCTGCCACACCAAGGACGACTGGGGCTACCGCAATAAAATCGAGCTCGAACCGACCGTCGTCAACGGTCGCGTGCGCCTTGGCATGCACGGTGTCGACCCCAGCAAAATCGTGACCGTCGATGCGTGCCCGCTGTTCGATAAACGTTTTCCCAAGGCGCTCAAATCGGTCGTCGGCGCACTCAACTATCTAAGCGGCAGCCATGACTTAGGGCTCGAACGCGTGGGCATTCGCGCATCGCGCCGCACCAAGGCGCTCGAGGTTGCACTCTGGACGCCCACGGGCTCTTTTCCGCGCTCGCAAGTCTCCCGCGTGCTGGCGGTCGCCGCTCATCCCACGAGCATCGTGCGTGTGATGAGCAAGGGCGAAAAGAAGGCCCGCCGTGTCTCCAAGGTCGAAATGCTCGCCGGAGAGGGCTCATGGACCGAGAATATCGCCGAGGGTCAGATGCGCTTGTCTGCCCCGTCTTTTTTCCAAGTCAACACCAAGGGTGCTGAGATTTTGATCGAGCTTGTCATGGAAGCGCTCGACCCGCAAGAAGACGAGCTTGCCGTGGACCTGTACTGCGGCGCCGGAACCTTTACCCTGCCGCTCGCCCGCCGCTGCGACTTCGTCGCCGCCGTCGAGGCCTACGGCCCGGCCGTGCGCGACCTGCGCCGTAACCTCGAGATCAACAAGCTCGATAACGTCGACGTCATTGGCGGCGATGCCGTGCGCGAGTTCCCCGACCAGGATGCCGACGTCTTGGTGGTCGACCCGCCGCGTGCGGGACTCGCCCCGGAGGCCATCGACCTCATCACCAGCACGAGCGCCCGCGATGTCGCCTATGTGAGCTGTGATCCGGCTACCTTGGCACGCGATCTCAAACGCTTTGCCGAGGAAGGCACCTTCTCCCCCGTCAAAATCACGCCGGTCGATCTGTTCCCGCAAACGTTCCACTGCGAAACCGTCGTCCACCTCAAGCGCAACTAACCACACAGCCATCGCCCGTCTCCCTACGCATGCAAAACATTGGGAAATTGAGCGTGGCAAGCATGGGCCTTCGGGGTATAAGACCGCTAATTGTATGCCGCCTATGAAAGGAACCCTCATGCCCAGCGTTGCCGTTCTCGCCGCCGATGGCTTTGAAACTATTGAATGCCTGACCATGGTCGACGTCATGCGTCGCGGCGGCGTGCGCGCCACGCTTGTCTCGATCATGCCCACGCGCGAGGTCGTAAGCTCGCTGCAGATTCCCGTGACCTGCGATGCGCTCTTTGACGAGATCAACTTTGACGAGTACGACTGCGTCGTGCTACCTGGCGGCCTGCCCGGCGCCACCAACCTGCGTGCCGACCAGCGCGTCTGCGACGTGGTCTGCGAGTTCGCCGCCGCCAAACACGTCGCCGCCATCTGCGCTGCCCCGTTTATTCTGGGCGAACTCGATCTGCTCGAGGGACGCCACGCCACGTGCTTCCCCGGCTTTGAGAAGAGCTTCCCCGAGGGTGTCTATACCGGCGAGAAGGTCGCGCAAGACGGCAACATCATCACTGCCAGTGGTATGGCCCAGTCACTCCCCTTTGCGCTGGAGCTGCTGCGCACGCTCGCCGGCGACAAAGCCGTCGAGAAGGTCGCCGAGGGCATCCAGCTATGATTTTGGCTTCGCAATCGCCACGCCGCATCGAGCTGATGCGCGAGGCAGGCTATGACATTCGCGTAATCCCCGCCGACATCGACGAGACCCCCTTTGATGGCGAAGCTCCGCTTACGCTCGTCGAGCGCTTGGCGCGCGCTAAAGCCGCTGCCGTCGCCGCCGAGCACGCCGAGCCCAACGAACTGACCGTCGCAGCCGATACCATTGTCACCTTTGACGGCCAAATTTTGGGTAAGCCCGCAAACGAGGATGAGGCACGTACCATGCTCCGCGAGCTTTCGGGCCGCACGCACCAGGTGGCGACCGGTGTCTGCATCGTCAAGGCCGGCGACGCTACGGCTCCGCATGCTGCCGAGAGGCTGTCGTTTGTCGATGTGACCGACGTGACGTTCTATGAGCTTACCGATGACCAAATCGAGCGCTACGTCGCCTCGGGCGAACCCATGGACAAGGCCGGAGCCTACGGCATTCAGGGCACAGGCGGACGCATGCTCGTGCACGATATTTCGGGTGACTTCTACAACGTGGTGGGCCTACCCATCGCTCGTGTCGCGCGCGCGATTCAAAAACTCTCGTAATTGCATCTGGCGCTGGGTATCCCCCAGCGCCTACAATTTTGCCGTACCGTACGGATCCCGACCGGGCATAAGGCCCGGCGGAAAACCGATAGGAGTAAAACATGGATACACTGCTCGAGGCCATTGACGTCTGCGATGTCGATGGCTTTTGCTTTGGCAACTATACCGACGAGGAGGCCGGCACCGGTTGCAGCGTAATCGTGGCACCCGAGGGCGCCACCGGCGGCGTTGACGTTCGCGGCGGTGCTCCAGCATCGCGCGAAACCGACCTGCTGCGACCCGAGAACACCGTCGACAAGGTCCACGCCGTCTGCCTTTCGGGCGGATCGGCCTTTGGTCTGGAGGCCGCAAGCGGCGTCGCCCGCGAGCTCGAGAGCCGCGGCATCGGCCTTCCCGTCGGCCCCACGCAGGTGCCTATCGTGTGCTCCAGCTGCATCTTCGACCTTGCCTTTGGCGATCCCACCGTGCGCCCCGACATAGAGGCCGGCATCGCCGCCGTGCGCGAGGCACTCGACAACACCCCCACCACACTCGAGCAGGGCAATGTGGGCGCCGGCACCGGCGCTACCGTAGGTAAGCTCATGGGCCCCGCCACCTGCATGAAGGCCGGCCTTGGCGCTGCCGCCGTGGCGCTCGGCCCTGTCAAGGTGGGTGCCGTGGTCTCGGTCAACGCCTGCGGCAACGTCGTCGACCCGACCACGGGCGAGTGGGTAGCCGGCATGCGCGCCGCAGCCGATAGCGACCAGATCGTCGACATGGAGCTCGCCGCTTTTGCCGCCGCCGGCTCTATGCAGATGCCGCTCGACCGCACCAACACCACCATCAGCTGCATCGTCACCAACGTGGAACTCACTAAGGCACAAGCCACCAAGGTCTCCCAGATGGCCGCAGACGCCTACGCACACGCCATCCGTCCCACGCACACCACCAACGACGGCGACACCATCTACACCCTCGCCAGCGGCAAATTG
>URTP01000071.1 GCA_900550835.1 uncultured Collinsella sp.
AGGCCTCCCCTCGATAGGGGAGGTGGCACGCCGTAGGCGTGACGGAGAGGTTTTTTCGCTACGTCACGCGGCAGGGAACATCTTTTCCCAGGTGTCCTTGCCCACGGAGCCGTCGGAGGTCAGGTTGTGGCGGGTCTGGTAGCGCTTGACGGCGGCGACGGTGCTGGCACCGAACTTGCCGTCGGTGGTGAGCCGCTCGCCCTCGGCGTTGAGCTTCTGCTGCACCAGCCGGACGCAGCCGCCCGCGCTGCCGCTCCGCAGCACGATGCCGGGGTAGGGAACGGTGAGGCCGTGCCTGGCCGTGTAGCGGGCGTAGAGCACGTTCCAGGTGTTCGCGCCCACTTTGCCGTCCTCTTTGAGGGCGTACCGGAGCTGGAACTCCCGGACAGCCTTCTCGGCGTTTGCGCCGAACTTTCCGTCCACGGTGAGGGCGGCGTACCAGGTGCAGCTGTCCCGGATGCCGTTGAGCCAGGTCTGCACGAGGGCCACGTCCGGGCCGGAGCTGCCGCGCTGGATGAGCGAGTAGTAAGCAGGAATTGCCATAGTGTTGTCACACTCCTTCCGCGCTCATCCTATGCGGCGGGCCGACGGCCTGTTCACCCGGCCAGCACCACGTCCTCCCGGGGTGCGGTGAGGCCGTCCCACCACTCCACGAACCGGAACCGGACGATATATTCCCCGCAGACAAGGTCATTTTCGGCAGGCGTGTCGTACCCGCCGCAGGCTGACCGGCAGAGACCCGGGTAGAGCACGCACCACCAGTTCCGGCCTGCCCGCCGCGTCCCGATGTCCAGCCGCACCGCGTCGTACCGCCCGGCGGGCAGAGCTCCGCCGTCATAGCGCCGGGTGGGGAAGTACATATTCACGAGGCAGGCTTTTACCGGTGCGCGGATGCCGAGAGCGGCCAGTGTCTGGCGGGCCGTCAGCTCGAAGCGGACGAGGTTTTCCGCCGCCCACGCCCGGGCGTCGGCCCGGCTGTCCGCCGGGCAGGCTTCGTCGGTGAGGGCCAGCACGGCGTCCCGGACAGCCAGCTTCGCGCTCTGGTCGCGCGCGGAGTTGGTGTCGGCCCGGATGTGGAGCCGCAGGGTGTCGGCGGCAAGCTGGTCGGCGATGGTGAGCTGGCTCTGCGCCCAGCCTGCCCCCAGCGACAGCAGAAGGCAGAACAGCAGCGAGGCGCACAGCGCCTCCATTTTGCGGCGGGATAACATAAAAAACAGGCCCCCTCTTGGAAAGTTTATCCAGAGGATGGGCCTGTTTTTAGAAAATTATTCAGTCTTTTTCGGAACGATTTGCGGTATCTTTTTGTCAGAATTTATGCTATACTTGCTTTGCGGTTCACCCCGTAATCCACGGGAGAGGGGGTGAAACAATGGAGTATATATTCACATTCTTGGTGTCTGTCGCAGCAGATGTAACGTCGCGGTTTATCTGCAAATGGCTTGACAGATACGATGAGAACCGCAAAGCCTGATTAAAAGGAAAGCCCCCTGGGAGTTCGCGGCTCCTTGGGGGCTTTTCCATTGGGGTGAAACCAATGGAGTATTCACATTCCTGAGTTTATTATATGCCATTCCGCGCAAAAGTCAAGCGGTGCGCAGAAAGTTTATAAAGAGCGCTCAGTTCTTCAGCGACTGCATCGGGGCGGGGAGTCTGCCGCCGCGGTTGATGAAGACGGAGGGGTCACGCTGGTTGACCGGCATGATGGGGCCGTAGCCCAGCAGGCCGCCGAAGTCCAGCACTTCGCCCGCCTTGCGGCCGATGGCCGGGATGACGCGGACGGCGGTGGTCTTGCTGTTGACCATGCCGATGGCGGCTTCGTCGGCGATGAGGGCGCTGATGACGGCAGGGGTGGTGTCGCCGGGGATGATGACCATGTCGATGCCCACAGAGCAGACAGCCGTCATGGCCTCCAGCTTTTCAATGGTGAGACAGCCGCACTCGGCGGCGTGGATCATGCCGTCGTCCTCGCTGACGGGGATGAAAGCGCCCGACAGGCCGCCAACGTGGTTGGAGGCCATGACGCCGCCCTTCTTGACGGCATCGTTGAGCATGGCGAGCGCGCAGGTCGTGCCCGGGCCACCGCAGGTGCCCACACCGATGATCTCGAGGATGCGCGCGACGGAGTCGCCGATGGCAGGCGTGGGAGCCAGTGACAGGTCGACAATGCCCTTCTCGACACCCAGACGATGGGCGGCCTCGCGGCTCATGAGCTCGCCGGCACGGGTGATCTTAAAGGCGGTCTGCTTAATCTTTTCGGCGACTTCCATCATCGATGCGGAATCGGGCAGCGTCTCCAGGGCTGCGGCCATAACGCCGGGGCCCGAGACGCCTACGTTGATGACGGCGTCGGCCTCGCCACCGCCGTGGACGGCGCCCGCCATAAACGGGGAGTCCTCGACCATGTTAGCAAAGCAGACAAACTTGGAAGCGCCGACGGAATCCTGGTCGGCCGTGAGTTTAGCGGCATCGATGATGGTCTGGGCGGCCATAAGCACGGCGTCCATGTTGATGCCGGCGCGCAGGCTGGCGACGTTGACGCTGGAGCAGACACGGCTCGTGGTGGCGAGCGCCTGGGGGATGGACTGGATGACGCGGCGGTCGGCGTCGCCGATGCCCTTCTGGACGAGTGCGGAGAAACCGCCCAGGTAATCGATGCCGAGCGTCTCGGCCGCGCGGTCGAGGGCATGCGCGATGGGGGTGAGGTCCTCATCCTTGCAGCACGCGGCGATCTGCGCCACCGGGGTGACGGAAACGCGCTTGTTGACAATGGGGATACCGTACTCGCGCTCGAGGTTCTCGGCGGTCTCGACCAGATGCTCAGCCGTGTGCGTCACATGGTCGTAGATCTTCGTGCACATGCGGTCGAGGTTCTCGTCACCGCAACCCATGAGCGAAACACCCATGGTGATGGTCCTGATGTCGAGGTTCTGTTCCTCAACCATGCCGCGGGTTTCCGCGATTTCTGCGGGCGTGATCGCCATCCTTGCGCTCCTATCTGCCAAAACGAGCATAGTCTTATCTATTCTAACGTGCCGCACGTGCCAAGTGGCGCGTGCGGCACGTTTTGGTGCTCGGTTGTTTCCGTTGTGTTACTTCCCAAAGACCTCTTCGGCGATACGAGCGCTCTCGGCGGCGTCCTTGGCGTAGTAGTCCGCACCGATCTGCTTGGCGTATTCGGGGGTGAGTACGGCGCCGCCCACGATGATCTTGACGCCCGGAACCTCGGCATGGAGCAACTTGATGGTCTCTTCCATGGCGACGACGGTGGTAGTCATAAGCGCCGAGAGGCCGACGAGCTTGATGTCGCGCTCCCGCACGGTCTTGAGCACTTCCTGCGGATCGACGTCGCGGCCCAGATCAAAGACGGTATAGCCGTAGTTGTCGAGCAGCATCTTGACGATGTTTTTACCGATATCGTGGATGTCGCCCTTGACGGTGGCCACGCAGATCTTACCCTTGTCGGCAATCTCGCCGGCGGGCATCAGGCGTTTGATGGTATCGAAGCCCACGCGCGCGGCCTCGGCCGAGGCCATGAGCTGCGGCAAGAAGAACTTGCCCTGGTCAAAGAGGACTCCGACCTCATCGAGGGCGGGGATAAAGTGGTTGTTGATGAGGTCCATGGCGTCGTGGTCGGCCAGCAGGCGTTCGGTCTCGGCCGCGATTTCGCCCTTGCGTCCCGAGACGACCATGTGGCGGATGGGGTCGTCATCGGCGCTTGCGGTGGTGCTTGCGGTAGGCGCGGCATCGATCGATGCTGACTGGGCGGCCGCCGGGTTGGCGGCAATCTTATACGGATCGGTCCAGCCGGCGTAGCGCTCGATGTATCCGGTCGAGCCCTCGTCCTCGACGCTCAGCACGCGATAGCTGTAGACGGTATCCATAAAGCGCTTGGAACCTGGGTTCATGATGGGGGCGTCCAGGCCCGCGCCAAAAGCGGCAGCCAAAAAGACCGAGCCCAGCAGCGGGCGGGCAGGCAGGCCAAAGCTGATGTTCGACACGCCGAGTGCGCATTTGACGCCCAGGCGCTCCTTGCACATAGACATGGCGCGCAGGATCTGCTCAGCCTGGCGCTGGTTGGTCGAGGCGGTCATGACCAGGCAGTCGATGAGGATGCGGTCCGGGCCGATGCCGTAGCGGGCGGCCTCGGTCACGATGCGCTCGGCGATGGCGAAGCGAGCCTCGGCGGTTTCGGGGATGCCGCCCTCGTCGAGCGTGAGGCCGACGACGTTGGTGCCATAGTGGGCGACCAGCGGGAAGATCTCATCCATGATCTGCTGCTTGCCGTTAACCGAGTTGATGATGGGCTTGCCGGCGTAGCGGCGCACGGCGGCCTCGACGGCGGCGGGGTCGGTGGAGTCGATCTGCAGCGGCAGCAGCGTGGAGCCTTGGAGCTGCTCGGTCGCTTGCTGGATGACCTTGACCTCGTCGATCTCGGGCAGGCCGACGTTGACGTCTAGGATGTCGGCGCCCTGCTCCTGCTGGCTGATGCCCTGGCTCACGACGTAGTCCAGGTCGCCGTCGCGCAGGGCCTGCTGCAGGCGCTTTTTGCCGGTGGGGTTGATGCGCTCGCCGATGACGGCGATCTTGTGGCCGTCGCAGGGGAGGTCCACGACCGTCTGGGCGCTCGTGACCGACATGCTGGGCTTGCGGTGACGCGTGCAGGGCGTGTGGTTGTCGATGAGGGTGCGAAGTGCCGCCATGTGCGCCGGCGTGGTACCGCAGCATCCGCCGACGACGCTCACGCCGTCCTCGATCATGCCGGCGACGGCCTCGGCGTATTCGGGTGCCTGGATATCAAAGACGGTATTGCCGTCATCGTCCACGCGGGGCAGTCCCGCATTGGCCTGCACCATAACGGGCTTGTCGGTGACGGTGAGCATACGCGCGGCGAGCCCTCGGAGCTCGGCCGGTCCCTGGCTGCAGTTGATGCCCAGAACGTCGGCGCCGATGGCGTCGAGCGTGATGGCGGCCACCTCGGGGCTCGTGCCCAGGAACGTGCGACCGTCTTCCTCAAAGGTCATGGTGGCAAAGACGGGCAGGTCGGAGTTCTCGCGGCAGGCAAGGACGGCGGCCTTGATCTCGGCAAGGTCGGTCATGGTCTCGATAATAAAGAGGTCAACGCCCGCGGCGACGCCGGCGCGCACTTCCTCGGCAAAGAGGTCATAGGCCTCGTCGAAGCTCAGGGTTCCCAAGGGGCGAAGCAGCGCGCCGATGGGGCCGATATCGCCGGCGACATAGTGGGCACCGGCCGCGCGGGCACAGGCGGCAGCGGCGGCAAAGACATCTGCCACGGTAGCGGCGCCATCGAGCTTGTGGGCGTTGGCACCAAAGGTGTTGGCGGTGATCACGTCGCAGCCGGCCTCGACGTACTGACGCTGAATATCGGTGATGACCTGGGGCTCCTCAAAGTTGAGCAGCTCGGGCAGGGCGCCGGCCTTCATGCCGGCCGCCTGCAGCATGGTGCCCATGCCGCCGTCGAACAGCAGGTGCCCGGTGCCCTTGATGGCGGCGCGCAGGCGATCGTCCTTAATGTGCAGGTCGTCGATCGTGCGCGTCTTGTACGTGGCGCCGTTACGGCGTGCGGCATCAACGGGTGCCGCCAGCGCGGCACCGTCCAGATCATGAGTGATAAGCGGAGTAAACATCGGGGGCTCCTAATGGCTGGAATAGCAGGTGGTGTGGGCGGCGCGGAAGCGGCAGTGCTCACGCATGCGGCAGATATTGCAGGTGGGGCGGCTCTGGGCGTCGTGGACTTCGCCGTCAAACAGACCGATCACCGCGGTCACGCTCTTGGTGGGCATGAGCAGGCTGGTGGGGGTCACGGTAAGTCCAATGAGGCGCGTGGCGTTGAGTGCATCCACGATCGAGCGCTGAGCAGAGAGCGGGCAGTCGCCGTAGCCGGGACTAAAGCGCCAGTTACCGGCGAGTCCGTGAGCTGCGGCCGCAGCCTTGACCTGTTGGTCCATTTGCTCAATGGCAGCCTCCACATAGGCAGAGCACGCGGCGTCGAGCACGGCTCCCTCTAGGGGCTGCTGGGCTCCCGTGGTACGCAGACGACGCTCGGCGTCCATGCCGAGGGTGCAGGCCATGAGCGCCGCCAGGCGGGCGTCCTTAAGGTGGCGATAGATATCACGACCCCGCAGTTCAACATTGGTGCTAACCAAGCGGATGCAGGGCTCGCCCTGCTCGTCGATGCCCGTGGCATCGACGGCAAACACGCGTCGCACGCCGCGGGGCTCAATGTCCAGCTCCAGACGCTCAACGACAAGCTCAATACGCTGCGACAGCTCGGGCTCAATCTGCTGGCCGCCGTAACCCAGATACCGCAGCATCTCGGCACGGTCGACACGGGGATGGTGCGCAGCATCGACACGGTAAAGCGCCGGCGACGCAAGGTCGGCCGGCACTTCGGCAGCGGTTGTATCGATGTGCGGTTTTTCCATTACTCCAGGCGCTCCATAATGGTCGCGGCGATCGCAGGACGGTTCATAGTGTACAGGTGCAGGCCGTCGGCGCCGTGCTCCTTGAGGTCGCAAAGTTGGCGGGCGGCATAATCTACACCGGCTGCCTGCAGGCTCTCGGGGTCGTTCTCGTACTTGGCGAGAATCTTGATGACGGGGGAGGGCAGCGACGCGCCGCACATAAAGACCATGCGGCTGATTTGCGACTTGCCCATAAACGGCATGATGCCCGCGGTAATGGGCACGGTGATGCCCGCCTTGTCGGCAAGCTCGCGAAAACGGTAGAAGCACTCGTTGTCAAAGAAGAGCTGCGTCACAAAGAAGCTCGCGCCGGCGTCCTGTTTTTGCTTGAGGTATTCGACCGAAGCGTTGAGGTCCTCACAGGCAATGTGGCCCTCGGGGTAGGCCGCGGCGCCCACACAAAAGCCGGCGTCGACAAGCTCGGGGATGAGGTCACGGGCGTAGGCGTAGTCCGAGGCGGGCTTGTCATCCTCGGTCGCGCCAGTGGGCAGATCACCGCGCAGGGCCAGGATGTTTTCTACGCCGGCGGAGCGGTATTCGTCGATCTTGGCGACGATATCGGCGTGCGAGCGGCCCACGCAGGTAAGGTGCGCCACCGAGGGCGTATTGAATTCGCTCGTAATCATATGCGCGATGGGGGCGGTGGTGGCGCCGTTGCCCGAGCCGCCGGCAGAGCAGGTGACCGAGACAAAGCTCGGCGAAAGCTTGCACAGATTGCCTGCCACCTCGCGAGCCGTGTTGAGGGTAAGCTCGCCCTTGGGCGGGAACATCTCAAACGAAACGGGTGCGGTGCCCTGGGATGCTGCCTGCTTAAAAACCTCGTCGACGCGCATATCGTGCTCCTTTAGATGCGTAATAGTGTGATGTGTTGTAAGGATTCTACAGCACCACTGTGTCACGGTGGAGTTTCACTCGCTATTCGGGGATACCAATCAAAGATGCCTTGCTATCGACATTCCCTATAGCAGAGCGGTCAATCTAGGATGGGGCTATAAAGACTGGTATCTGATGCGAAATACCAGTTAATAGAGCCCCATCCCAAATTGACTACCCTTAAACCATGGGGAGAGGTCTGCAATTTATACAGTTGATTGGCTGTTGAGGGCGGCAACGCCGCCGCGATGCGGTAACCTCATTGATTGGTTTCGTGACAGCAACATAACGGTAATGTTGCGGAAACACGACGAGCCTAATCTATGACTCGTTCGTTAGTAATCAACACCGCTTCTCACGCGGTGCCGATACGAAGGGAGTTCCGTATGGCCGAACTTACTGACCGCTTCGGGACCATGGTGTTCTCTGAGGAAGTCATGAAGGACTACCTCCCCAAGGACATTTGGAAGCGCCTTGCTGCAACCCTCGAGGACGGTGAGCCGCTCGACCTGGATGTGGCCAACGCCGTTGCCCATGCCATGAAGGTCTGGGCCATCTCCAAGGGCGCGACACACTACGCGCACTGGTTCCAGCCGCTTTCGGGCATTACTTCCGAGAAGCACGACAGCTTCCTCGAGCCCAACCACGACGGCACCGCCATTACCAAGTTTACGGGCAAGAACCTCATCCAGGGCGAGCCCGATGCTTCCAGCTTCCCCAACGGCGGCCTGCGCGCCACCTTCGAGGCCCGTGGCTACACCGCTTGGGATCCCACCAGCCCCGCCTTTATCAAGGACGATGTCCTGTGCATCCCCACGGCTTTCTGCTCCTACACGGGCGAGGCCCTGGACAAGAAGACCCCGCTGCTGCGTTCCATGACTGCGCTCTCGCGTGAGTCCAAGCGCGTTTTGGCGCTGTTTGGCAAGACCCCCAAGAAGGTCGTTCCTTCCGTGGGCGATGAGCAGGAGTACTTCCTGATCAAGAAGGACGCTTACCGCAAGCGCAGGGACCTGGTCATCACCGGTCGCACCCTCTTTGGCGCTGCCCCCTGCAAGGGCCAGGAGCTCGAGGAGCACTACTTTGGCGCTATCCGCCCCACCGTCTCGGCCTATATGAAGGACCTGGACGATGAACTGTGGGCGCTTGGCATTCCTGCCAAGACCAAGCACAACGAGGTCGCTCCCTGCCAGCATGAGCTCGCCCCTGTCTACGGCGAGGTCAACGAGGCCATCGACCAGAATCTGGTCATGATGGAGAAGATGAAGCTCATCGCCTCCCGTCACGACTTGGTCTGCCTGCTGCACGAGAAGCCCTTTGAGGGCATCAACGGTTCGGGCAAGCACAACAACTGGTCGCTTGGCACCGAGTCCGAGAACCTGCTCGACCCGGGCGACACCCCGCTCGACAACCTGCAGTTCATCGTCTTCCTCACCGCGGTGATCGAGGCCGTCGATAACTATCAGGAGCTCCTGCGTGCCTCCGTTGCCTCGGCCGGCAACGATCATCGTCTGGGCGCCAACGAGGCTCCTCCGGCGATTATGTCCATCTTCCTGGGCGACCAGCTTACCGAGGTTGTCGAGAAGATCATCGATGGCAAGGCTTCCGTCCATGCCACGCGCGGCGTGCTTGACTTGGGCGCCGATACCCTGCCCAAACTGATGCAGGACAACACCGACCGCAACCGCACCTCCCCGTTCGCCTTCACCGGCAACAAGTTCGAGTTCCGTATGCCCGGCTCCGCCGAGAACCTGAGCGACTGCAACACCATCCTGAACACCGCCGTCGCCAAGGAGCTGAAGGGCTACGCTGACGAGCTGGAGAAGGCTGACGACTTCACCAGCGCCGCCATCGCCCTCGTCAAGCGCACCATCCGCGACCACCGCCGCGTCATCTTCAACGGCAACGGCTACACTGCCGAGTGGGAAGAGGAAGCAGCAAAGCGTGGCCTGCCCAACAAGAAGAACACCCCCGCCGCTCTGCCCGCCCTCATCGAGCCGAAGAACATCGCCCTGATGGAGGACTTCGGCGTCCTGACCAAGGTCGAGATGGAGAGCCGCTACGAAGTTGAGATGGAGCACTACTCCAAGATCATCAACATCGAGGCCCTGACCATGCTGGAGATGGCCCGCAAGCAGCTGCTGCCCGCCGTCAACGCCTACATGAGTGAGGTCGCCAACACCGCCGCCTCCAAGCTGGCCGTCAGCGAGAGCCTGAGCGTCCGCAGTGAGACGAAGGCACTGACCCGCCTGTCCGCTGACGCCGACGCCATGAGCGACGCTGTGGACGAGCTGCAGGCTGCCGTCGATGCCGCAAAGGCTCTCTCCGACGAGAGCGCAAAGGCCGTCGCTTTCCACGATGACGTTCTGCCCAAGATGGACGCTCTCCGCGCCGCCGCTGACGACGCCGAGACCATCTGCGGCGAGGACTACTGGCCTCTGCCCAGCTACAGCAAGATGCTCTACTATGTCTGATCTTCACATACCAGCGTAGAATAAAGCACCACAGGCTGAGGCGCTTATCTGAGCCATTCTCCTTTTCCTATTTCTTACACCAGCCTGAAGACCTGCCTCTGTACAGAGGCAGGCCTTTGGGCGTTTTTTAAGAAGACATACTTTTCAGAGGACACACACCTATGAGTTATACGACACAGCAGGACATCCTCGATTTCGTCGAGGACAACAACGTAAAATTTGTCCGCTTCGCGTTCTGTGACATCTTCGGCTTCCAGAAGAACATCGCCGTGCTGGCAAGCGACCTTCCCAAGGCGCTGGAAGATGGCGTCTGCTTCGACGGCAGCGCCATCGCGGGCTTCATGCACGTGGAGGAGAGCGACCTGGTGCTCCGGCCCGACCTGTCCACCATGACCATCCTGCCCTGGCGCACGGCTGAGGGCCGGGTGATGCAGTTCTTCTGCGACGTGGAAAAGCCGGACAACACCCCCTTCGGCGGCAACTGCCGCGGCTTCCTGCGGGACATCAACCGCCGGTTCAAGCAGCTGGGCCTGCGCTGCAACGTCGGCACCGAGTGCGAGTTCTATCTCTTCGAGAACGACGACCGGGGCCGTCCCACCCGCATCCCCATCGACGCCGGCGGCTATT